>JAIORR010000020.1 GCA_021108055.1 Candidatus Cloacimonadota bacterium | reverse complement strand
TTAAAACAAATAATTCACCGTTACCTGGTTCACATAACCCAGATCACCATAAGAGACTATTGCATAGTCGATCTTCAGGTTGTATTTAATAATGTTGAATCCAACCCCGAACGACAGACCGGAAAAAGTTTCATTATCTCCACCGGTTTTCCAGTCGCCTGCATTTGTCTTATAGCCTGCTCTAATATCCAGCATTTTGTGAATTCTGTATTCCAGTCCCAATCGACCGGAAAAGTCGAAATCCAGAGGTTTGTAAATATCCAGGTTTGCATAGAACTTTTCAGTCGGATGATAACTGAAACCTGCATTAATTGTTGTGGGAAGGTTTTCTTTGTATTCATTTTCCGTGAAATAAGAGAATTGCCATCCGAAATTCTGCAAAGTAATTCCAAGCTTAAGATTTTCGTTCGTGGTCTGATGCATAATTGCAGCGTCAAAAGCAACGGCAGATGCAGTTCTATCATCCAAAGATTCCTGAATATATTTTAGACTAAACCCAATATCGAGGATATCTATCAGGTAGCCGGCTACCGATGTTCCAAAAACAAAATCTGACATGCCAAAGGTTCCATCCGTTCCGTCAAATTGTCCGTGTTCATTTGCCAGGGTTCTATCTTCTGTTGCGGTTAAACCTTTCGTAAAAAAGGCGAACGTTGTTTTTTCACCTTTTGGGAATGCATAAACAGCGGAGCCGCACTGTATTCCCTCAAAAAAGCTCATATAAGTTACAGAAGCCTGCGGTGATTTTAATTGTACAAGTCCGGCAGGATTAAAGAATACAGCACTGGCATCATTGGATAGTCCGGTATAGGCATTTCCCATTGCCGCTGCTCTGGCAGAATAATTAACTTTTAAAAAAGAAAAACCGGACGTTCCGGCATTATCACTCACAGCATAAAGAGCAAATGAGATCAACAAGATCATTAATACAGCTTTAAATTTCATCGGAAATTCCTCTCAATATATTATATATTTCTTTTTCGGAAGTACTCTCTAAAAGCTTCCGGCGGTTTTCTTCCATCCTGAAAAAATTCGATATAACACTTAAAACATTCATATATTCTTCTTTCATATTCCCCGGCACAGCGATCATGAATATGATCTTTACAGGTTCGCCGTCAATCGAGTTAAAGTCCAATTCATTGTCAAGTATATACACGGCTATCTTCAATTCTTTTACAGTATCAGAACGTGCATGCGGAATCGCCACGTTCCTGCCGATACCTGTGGACATCAGTTTTTCCCGTTCAAAGATGGAGTTCAGAAATTCTTCTAATGAGTTAATTATTCCTTTCTCAAAAAGAAAATCTGCCATTTCGGAAAGGCAACTCTTCTTATCCAGAGCATAATAACTCAATTTTATCAGGTCGGGAGAAAAAATTTTCATATACAAAAATCCTTTCAAACATTATCAAAACACCCCCATTTATTTACTTGACTTTAAATAGTCAATTTTTTTTTGTGTTGCAAAATTTAAATTATAAGAGAGGTTCAAAAAATGTTCAGGAAGAAGAATTTAAAAATAATCACATTTGCATTAATTTTTTTAATACCATTAATAATAATTTCAAAAGAGATTCCTAGAGAAACCGTCATTGCAGAATTTGAGGGTGGTAAGATCACAATGGGAGATATTGAAGATAGAATAAGTAAAATACCACCGATGTATCAATCCCGATATACCTCGAACGAAGGTAAGAAAAATCTTCTGGATATGATATGTACAGAAGAATTATTTTTTCTGGAAGCTGTTGCCCTGAACGTTGAACATGAGGATGGATTCTATAGTAGAATAGAGAACCAGATCAAATCAGTTTATTTTGGAGAATACAAAAAGGAGCTGTTTAAAGAAGGGATTTCCTTTACAGCCGACGAGAAAAAAACATATTATACAGAAAATTCTGATATGTTCAAAGATAGGACATACGAAGAATCTGAAGTAGATATCGAAAGAAGATTGCGTCCTGAAAAAGAAAAACATTTAATGGAAGATAAGAAGAATGAACTAATTAAAAGCTATAATGTCGAGATCGTTTATTCTGTTCTGGATTCTTTTAATCTTTCAAATATCGATAGCAATCGAGTTAATGCAGAAAAGAAATATGTTGTCAGTTCCAAACCGGAAATGGAAAAGACAATCGGAGATCTCATAGATTCCTACGAATTCATTCCGCAAAATAATAAAATTGCTTTGAAGACTAATGAAGACCTGAAAAAATATATCGAGAACAAAGTTGAACTGGATATATTTTACTACGCCGCATCTGAAAAAGGATATGAAGAAAATGAATACGTGAAGGAAATAGTTGAGCAGATAAAAAGAAATATGATGCTGAGGACAACTTATAATAAACTTGTAGTAGAAACCATAGGTTACAGTGATGAAAATATCGAAGCATATTACCACGAAAATATCGACCAATTCAGTTCCAAAGCATACAGAAAGATACAGGTTTTTGGATTTGATTCACAGGCGACTGCAAAGAAAAAACGTAAACTTGTAAAAAAATATATAAAGAAGAACGATGAAGAAGCTATTTCCAAGCTTATAGAAGAAAATTCTGTCTATACTGCAAAGAACGGCGAACTCGATCATATTTATAAAAACGGGATTGTTCCTGGTATTGGAAAAGATGAAGTCTATTCCAATATGATCTGGGAAGCAGAATTCGGTAAACTTTCAAAAGTATTTAAGAATTCCAAAGACGTTTTTGTATTCTTCAGGTTATTGGAAGATCATGAAGCAAAAGCAACACCTTTTGTAGAGATCAAAGATAGAATAAAATCCCAAATGCAGAAGAATCTTTCAAAAGAAAAATTTGAAGCTGTTTCTGCTGAACTGGAAACAAAATATAATCTCGAAAAATTCCCTGAAAAAATGATCGTTAAACTAACCGCAGAAGAATATTTCAACAAAGCTGAAGAAGCACAAAAGAAGAAAAGATTTAATGATGCCATCTATTATTATGACGAAATAATCAAATATCATGTAAATAATTCTGACGATTATAAAGCTTTCTTCATGAAAGGCTTTCTCTATGCGGAAGAGCTTAAAGATAAAGAAAAAGCTCTGGAGATATTCAATGAACTGATCGATAAATTCCCGGAAGGAGACCTTCACGAATCTGCCAGATTTATGATCTCCGAACTGGAAGGTAAAAGCGATATGATTGAGAATTTCGAATCAAGTGATCAATAGTACCTGAATGGTTTTTTTAAAACTAAGTCAAGCATAACAGCTTGACTTAGTTTTTGTTAAATGCTGTAAAAATTTTAATAAGGGAGGATATTATGTTCTTTAGAGGAGATAAATTAAAGGAAGTTTTTCTGAAAGCAAAAAAACAACGATTCGGGATCATTGCTTCCAATGTTGTGTTCGACAGTGCTGTTCGTGGTGTACTTCAGGGTTATGAAGCACAGAGATCTGACGGACTGCTGCAGATGAGTTCCGGTGCTGTGAAATATGCAGCCGGAAATACACAGAATATGGAAATTGGCGCACAGTTGATTTCCTCGATGATAAAGATACTATCCAGCCAGTTCAGGAATTCCGGAGTAGGATTACACATAGACCACGCTACTCCAAATTACTTTGATTTCATTGTTTACTGTATCGAAAATGATCTGGTTTCTTCCGTGATGATAGATGCTTCCAAAGAAGAATTTGAAGAAAATATCCGCATCTCTTCGGAAGTTGTGAAAATTGCTCATAAACATGGCGTACTTGTTGAAGGCGAGATCGGCTATATCAAAGGTGCCGAAGACGAAATAGTTTCTGATACCGAACTTTATACAAGACCGGAAGAAGCTCTGGAATATGTTCAAAAAACTAATGTTGACCTCTTTGCTGCTTCTGTTGGCACAAATCACGGTGTGACCAAAGGTGCACAGGTTACTCTGAAATTAGACCTGATAAAAGAAATCGATAATTTGTTAATTGCCAATAACGTGGAAACGGGAATTGTTCTTCATGGTGCTTCCGGACTCACCGCAAAACAGCAGATAGATGCAATTAAGAACGGTGTAGTAAAAATTAATAAAGACACACGCTATCAAATGGAATTTGCAGCCGCTGTACAAAAATACTGGGAAAAAGAAAGTGATGCTATCGTAAGACCGACAGATATTTCAGAAAGCGAATATATTCCGGATAAAAAACGTTTTGATCCCAGAAAATGGCTCGTGAAAAGTGAAACACTGATGCAGAATGCCGTGGAAGAATTAGTACAAATTACCGGCAGTGCAGGAAAATCAATTTTACTATAAATAAATAATAAAAATGATAGAAATCAAAAATGTAAATAAGCCGCAAAAGTTCACAAAGATGCACTAAAATTAATAAAAATATTCTTAGCGTTACTTTGTGTTCTTAGTGGCAAACGAGGAGTAAAAATGAGAAATGTAGCAATTAACGGTTTTGGAAGAATCGGAAGACTTGTGTTCAGAGAACTTTTTGATCAAAAAGATTTTAACATCTCTGCAATAAATGACCTGACAGATGCAAAAACACTGGCTCACCTTTTGAAACGAGATTCAGTGCACGGGACCTATAAATATGAAGTAAAAACTATCGAGAACGCTATCATTGTAAATGGAAAAGAGATAAAGATTTTTGCAGAAAGAGATCCCGAAAAATTGCCTTGGAAAGAATTGAATATCGATGTGGTTGTAGAATCTACAGGTGTTTTCCGAACAAAAGAAGGTGCATCGAAGCATCTTACTGCCGGTGCAAAAAAAGTGATAATCTCTGCTCCTGCAAAAGATGAAGTAGATGCAACGGTGGTTCTGGGTGTGAACAGTGAAATATTGAAACCGGAGCACAAGATAATTTCCAATGCTTCCTGCACAACAAACTGCCTTGCTCCAGTAATGAAAGTAATCACAGATAATTTCAAGGTTTCATCTGCCTTTATGACTACAATACATTCCTATACAATGGATCAGAGACTTCTCGATTATCCCCATAGTGATCTCAGAAGAGCCAGAGCAGCTGCTCTAAATATCGTGCCAACGACTACAGGTGCTGCATCTGCCACAGGAAAAGTTATTCCCGAATTGAAAGGAAAGATCGATGGAATGGCTGTTAGAGTTCCAACTCCAAATGCATCCCTCGTCGATGTTTGCATCGTTGTGGATAAAGAAACAACCAGAGAAGAAATAAACGATTTGATGAAAAAAGCTTCTCAAACATATCTCAAAGGTATCCTGGAATACTCCGAAGAACCACTCGTTTCTACCGATATTATCGGAAATTCGTATTCTTCTGTTTTTGATTCCGGAGTTACCATGGTTAAAGGAAATTTCATTAAAATATTAAGCTGGTATGATAACGAATGGGGATATTCATGTCGAATAGTTGACCTTGTTAAATATATCTCCTCAATGGAATAAATAATGCATATGTTTTTCAAAGTATTATAGAATGAGAGGAAATTATATGAAAAAGATTGGTTGGATGCTTATATGTATATCTTTTATTACATATTCGTTTGCTTCCGAATATGATAAGATCGTGAAATTCGATCCGTATAATTCCTCTATTCCCGATCCTGCTCGTGAAGAGATCATAACCTATGAAGAAAACTTTGAAGCAGGATCAACAGATTGGATATCGACAGATATAACCGATCCCGGCTCTTTCTGGTTCACCGGCACCTTTAATGCATTTGGTGGTTCCGGAAAATCATGGCGAATGGCAGATGTCGAAATAGAACCGGACGGAGGCTATCTCGATAGTTGGTATCAGATTCTGGACACTCCGGTAATCACACTCCCCAATTCCGGAGAGTTAACTTTAACTTTTGAGCAATACAGAGCAATTGAAGAACTTGGTGAGTATGAAAATTTTAATGGATGGGATGGTTTTAATATCCGCATCCGAACTTCCGAGCAGGATTATGAAGAAGCTGAAATTCTTACTGACTGCATTCCTGCGTATAACAGTTCAAGTATGTACAGTTTCGGTTTTGAACATGGTGAAGATATTGATGGAATTCCCGGGATTCCCGGCTGGGGTGGTTCAACAGACTGGATAACTACCACCGTCACAATTCCGGATTCTTATCTTGGACAAAATATCATCATCAGTTTTGCATTTGCTTCCGATCCGAATACATCGACGGCTTCTAATCCGGAATTTACCGGTGTCTTCGTTGACAACATCAACGTTGCAGATGTTTTTACAAATGATGGGGAAGATGAGACAGGCTTTAATGCTTTTTCAAATACTGTAGTTGGCGGTAACCTCTGGCACATTTTTGATGATACTTCAGCACCGTCACCGTCTCATGCATACGGTTGCTTCGATCCGGATACGGGAACTTATAATCCCAATATGCAAAATTATATCATTAGTCCCTCGATAACACTTCCTGCTGATGGTCTTATTTTTTTTGATATGTTCGTAAAAACCGAGTTCGATGATATTCTGTTTCCGGATTGTGATTATTTTTCTGTTGAGATCAGTTATTATTGTTCAAATCCATGGATGACATGGTGGACGAGCTGGAATTCGATCTCGAACCCAACCGGAGAGCCAAACGGAACAGATGTTGTTTTCACTGGTTCTGTAAACGAATGGTCTCTCTTTTCCGAAGGCTGGCAGGGATACAATGATATTTCTGTTCTATCCGGGAAAAATATCAAATTGCGAATCGGCTTTCATTCAAATGAGAATACACCGGAAACTTCTGGGATTCATATCGATAATATTATGATCCGCAACGTAATCTATTCCGGGTTCCCACCAGAAAATCTTTCGGTAGAACTGCTGGAAGATCTTAGTGTTGAACTGAAATGGAATACTCCGGCAAGCAGAGATATTACAGGTTATAATATTTATTTTTCAGGTGAAAGTTGCGGATGTTTTGAACTTATAAATACCGTTACGGATACCACATTCATTCATACCGATCCTGTTAATAATTCAAATAATTACTATGTTGTCACTGCCCTTTTTGACGATGAAGAATCTGCATATTCAAATGAAGTTTTCACATTTGTTCCAAACAGTTCGGCAGCCGTTCTTTTAAATGATGATGGTTCCAGCGAATCTGGTTTTAATGTGGGAACTTTGCACAGTATGGCTGTGAAATTTACACCGGTTTATTACAGTGAAACCCTGACGTTAACGCACGCAGAAATTTATATTCACGAGTTAAATTCCGGTCCCCTTGTTCTGAAAATGTGGGATGATAACAATGGAGTTCCCGGAGATGTGTTAATGCCGTATCCACCTGTCAGCTTTTCTGCATCGGAACTGATAGAAGGTTGGAATACCCTGGAAATCCCGGTAGAGAACAGACCTCAATTTTCATCGGGAAGTTTCTTTGTGGGGATCCAGGAATTTGAAAACCTGTCTGCTATTGGTCTGGATGAAAATAGTGCCGGTTTCAGCTATACAGATGAAAATGGCTGGGAAATTGTCGATGCGGGAAATATTATGATCAGGGCTATCGTGGATAGCAATCCAACAGATATTGATGAAAGCACTCTTGATATGAAAAGACCCGTCATTTCAAATTATCCCAATCCGTTCAATCCGGAAACTACGATACGACTGGATATTCCTGCAAATGGCAGAGCAATCCTTAATGTTTATAATATCAAAGGACAACTTGTTAGAACTCTTTTAGACGACGATCTTGAAACAGGGATAAAATTCATAAAATGGAATGGGCTTGACAATAACAATAGCAAAGTAACAAGTGGAATATATTTATATAAGCTCCAAATGGGAGAAATAAATATTATAAAGAAAATGTTAATGTTGAAATAACAAATTTAAAAAAAATTGGAGGAAATTATGAAAAGGATATTAACCTTTATGTTTTTAGTAGTTATAATGGCAAGTTTATCTGCCGGAACTGTCAATTATGAAGAGGCTTTTAATGTTGCCGATTTCTTAATTCAAGTCAATGGTCAAGATGGACACGCCATAGCGGATGTTTATGAAATGAAAAATTCGGAAGGCATTTTGCTATCTTATGTATTCATGTTGGAACCGAATGGTTTCATAGCAACTTCAACCGATTCAGACATCTCGCCGGTGATAGGATATTCATTTCGCAACAATTTTGTGGCAGAAGATATCTGGCAGAATGTTGGTTATCAATATCTGAAAAAAGATATGGAATTAAGGTTGGAAGCAATTCCTTTCACAGCAGAAGAAGTGAAGAATGCAAACAGTCAATTATGGAGAGATTACCTTGAAGAGAATATTGAATCTTCCAGAGACAGAGATGAAGTATGGCCCCCGGAAGGATATAGTTCTACAGGCGGCTGGGTAGAAACTCAGTGGAATCAAAGCCCTGTACCATATAATACATTCTGTCCTATCGATCCGGGAACACAGAATCGTTGTGTAGTTGGTTGCGTTGCAACAGCAATGGCACAGATCATAAATTATCATTATCATGTTGGTGATGTCAGTTTCAGTGATAGTGATGATTATGTTTCCCAATATACATCTCCATACATATACATTGATGATAATTATAATACTTACGATTTTCCGTCTTTTCCCGAATTAAATGTATATCTCGATGAACTAAAAATAGCTTATGAAAACCATGATCCCCTAACAAACGATATGATTGCTGCCCTGAGTTTTGCGGCAGGTGTTTCTGTGGAAATGGGTTATTCTTCCGAAGGTTCCGGTGCCTACACAGGAGATGTTCCTTATGCACTGATATATAAATTTGATTATGATACAGCTACTCTGGTTGTTTCTATCAATGCAACTTTTTATAATAATCTCAAAAATAATATGATGAATGCAAAACCGGTTCTTCTCGGAGTAATAGAATCCGGTTCTCCTTATGGGCATGCAATTGTTTGTGATGGTTACAATCAAACTAACAACACCTATCATTTAAATCTTGGATGGGGTGGAAGTCAAGACGGCTGGTACATACTTCCGGGTGGAATGCCTTCCGGTTTTAATGTTATAACGAGAGCTGTAATAAATATTGAAGGTGGTCCGGAGCCATTCGCAGTGGTAGGTCAGGTTATTGGAGATAATGCTCCTATCACAGAGACATATATAACCCTGGATGGACCTAGATTCTATGAATGTTATGTTTCTAATGCGAACGGACAATATGAAATACCTTATGTGATCGAGGGAACTTATCAGGCAACAGCGATTATCGAATTAGCGGGTGGAGGTTACTTCTATAAATCGTTTGAAGTTGAACTGACCGAAGCAAGTCATACTTTGATTTTCTACCTTGATGATTATGA
>JAIORR010000024.1 GCA_021108055.1 Candidatus Cloacimonadota bacterium | reverse complement strand
GCGTACTCAGAGAACACAGAGAAAAATAGAAAGTAAAACTACTAACATACAAAGTTTTATCCCTTTTCCCTTTTTCCTTTACTCTTTGATATTTGATCTTTTTCAGACACAAAGCCACTAAGAACGCCCCAATACAGTCGCAAGCTCCTTACGGGGCAGGAGAAGTTTCGCCAAGTTTCTTCTTTTTATCTTTCTGTTTATTGCATTTACCTTTCTACTTTCTACTTTTTGCTTTTTGCTTTTTTACTTTTTTCTTTATCCTTTATTCTTTTGCCTTATCCTTCCTAATGCTTATGATCGGAAGTTCTGAATTTGAGTGCATCCGGAAGTTTGATATTGAATATCTGGAAACGATAGTTCCAGTAATCTCCCTGTTTTGTATATTTAAAGAAAACTTTCCAGCAATGCAGGTCTCTGGTTATTGTGAAATTATGAGAGACCAATTCATTTTCCTTCAGATTGATATAATTAGCATACGAGATCGTCCAGTTTTTTGTAAGTTTGGCAGAAACTGAACTCCTGAAGCTACTTGAGTAATCATGATTTTCATACGAAGTTTTATTTGTTTCATACGTATGCGAAAACCCGAACGACCAGTTTTTCTTTTCTCCGGCAAGCTCATCCAATTCTTCCAGTGTAGTTATTATTCTTTCCTCTTCCGTCGAAAGAGTATCGCCACCAAAAAAATCACTCGTAATAAATTCGTTTCTTTGAACAGGAAAATAATCTATATACCCGGCATCACCGGAAAGAGACAGTTTTGAAGTCATCCTTGCAGTCCAGTTCGATACTGCCCAATCCCAATCTTTATAATTCCAATTTGTAAATTCCAGTTCATAAGTATCCTGCGTAATACTTCCCGAAGGTTTGGTCGAAAGATCAAAAAAAGCGAGTTTAAAATTGTTTGGATTCAAATTTATTCTGTGGCTTATATTAGAGAATCCTCTTCCCTCTTTTTCAAAATCGTAGCTGATGCCGGAATTAATCTTAAAGAAATCGTTTATCTTTCGTTCATTTGTTTTTTCCGTTCCAGATAATTTCAACTGCCATTTATTTCCAAGTGATACACTTATTTTCCTCTGTTTATCCGAAGAATTTAGGCTGATCCCGCCAAAACTGTAAAATTTGTCATTTTCCGTAAAATCCGGTTTATAGGT
Organism: Candidatus Cloacimonadota bacterium; assembly: GCA_021108055.1. Classification (GTDB taxonomy): domain Bacteria; phylum Cloacimonadota; class Cloacimonadia; order Cloacimonadales; family TCS61; genus JACNIV01. The sequence goes on along the minus strand of JAIORR010000024.1, from coordinate 8,537 downwards.
AAAGCTGATAGATGGACTGATAATATGCCGTATGGCACACACATATAATTCAGGAATATCACGAAGACCATAAAGATTAAATGAAAGCCCAAAACTTGCATTATAATCAGAACCACGAACCAGTTTATTATTATTCTTATCCCTGTCGAACCAGGCTTCATTACAAGAAACAGAAGGAGAAAGATTCAGCCATCCTTTATATTTATAAGAATATTTTAAGCTGCCGTAATGTTTCATTCCCGCATTGTGCTGGTTGATATATTCGCCTGTACTGTCTTTTTCCGTTTGATAAATCACATCATAAAAATCAGCATCAGGATCGTTAATATCTCCCACGTGAATTGCCTTGAAGCTGTATGAAAAAGAAAACTCTTTCCACCAGGCATCTTCGGCAATATCCGAATCTTCCGAAACAAATAATTCATACACAGGCTTGGAAGGTAACGAAAAGGAAGCAGAAGGGAGTGTGATATCCTTGGTTTCATTTTTGAAATCATCCACATACCTGGAAGAAAGATACAACATACTTCCGATAAATGGTTTTTTGTATGATAGTGAAGAAGTTATCTTTTCCGCCAGTCTTTCATCGATATCTTCATTTCCTTCCCAGATCTTTGTACTGCTGATAAAGTTCAGGTCGGCATCGAAAGTTGTTTTATTCCCATAATCGTGATGATGTCGTGCGTGAACATTCCATTCGTTACTCGATGTATTTGGACCTACAACATTTTTTTGATAAACCGCATCAAATTTTCCGTTAAAAATATACCGCTTGAGATAGTATGATCTTAAAGCAAGTTCCCATCCGGTTTTTTCATAATAATCCATAGATAATGTTATATCTGCATTATTTTTATAAGCAATGTAATATGCGATATTTTCAACATATTTTCCATCTGCTTTATTAATTCCGGGAGAAGGAACCAGAATACCCGACTGTCTGCCGCGTTTGATAGTGAATGTCCCCATCGGCATGGCAAATACCGGAAAATGATTCACATAAAAAACAACAGGTTTTGCCATTATTTTGTCATCTTTAAATAGACGAAATTTTTTCATCCTGATATAGAAATGCGGATGAAGTGCATCACAGGTTGTAAAGATGCCATCATCAATATCATAAATTTCCTTTTCTATTTTCCGGATCTCTTCCCCATAATAATAGCCTTTATCGAATTTGCTTGCTCCCTTGGTTACGAGTCCCCACCTGGTTTCGATATCATAATATATTTCATCTCCCAGCATATTCTGAGAACCATCCTTCATAAAAGAACGGCCCTTTGTGAAAGCCTGCTTATTATCGATATCGATGGTGATCGTATCGGCATTTATGATTGAAGAATGATAGGTAAGAGAGGCATTCCCGGAAAGTTTTATTACTCCATCTTTCAATGAATAGAAAACACTATCGGCAGAATAGAATATAGAATCTATCTCGGTTGAATCTTCCTTTGTAAAACCTATTTCCAGAGAATCGACGGCAGTGCTATCGAAAACGGACGGAATAGTTGCATCTATTTCATTCTGCGTCCAGCCAAGTACAACCCACATTAAGATGACTGCACTCATCAGAGCTGCCGTTTTTTCACTTAATCCGGAAATTTTCATAATTCGCATTTTTTAGTAAATGTTATTTGTGTCAAGAAAAGGTCTGAACGCATATCCCTTCAATTTTTTTAATCATTTAGTAATAGCACAAATTACTGTTTTTTATGATAGGATTTCTTTGCCTTTTATTTATACTTTTTCCTCGGCTTTATTTTAAACAAACTGAATAATATTCGTAACGGAATGTATCAAGCTCTTGGTCTAAAGAATCGTCCAATAGTCAGGATTATTACAAAACACTAAATTTGTAGTGACCACAAAATTAATGAGAGCCTTATAGAGATAGTGTTTCTGTTCTTAAAGCGGTAAAGATGAGTTATGTATAGATTCCCGATTGCCCGGGATTTATCCGCAATCCTACGGCTTGTAAATCTTAGGAGGAATAACAGAACAATTTACAATACTGGTTCGGGTTTGTAACCGGAATCACACATTTTAACATTTTTCAAAATTGATCAGAAACCCTCGAATATATCCATTAACCACCTGCTTTTATTAACCTGTGAAATCTGCAGGATATTTTACCGAATTAGCTGATGGAAATAGATCACACTCGCTTTCCGAATCTGCCAGGCTATTCTACTAATTCCCCAGAATTCCCAAAAGCACACCGGCAGCCACGGCAGAACCGATAACACCTGCCACATTCGGTGCCATTGCATGCATCAAAAGGAAATTATTCTTATCGTATTTCTGCCCGATATGATGTACAACTCTTGCGCTGTCCGGCACAGCAGAAACACCGGACGCTCCGATCAATGGATTGATTTTTTCTTTCAGGAAGATATTCATTAATTTTGCAAAGAGAAGTCCTGTTGCTGTGGCAATACAGAACGAAAAAGCTCCAAGTCCGAATATCTTAATGGAATCAACTTTTAAAAAAACATCTGCCTGTGTGCTGGCACCAACTGCCAGACCAAGCAGGATCGTTACAATATCTATCAATGCATGACGAGCAGCTTTTGCAAGCCTTTCCGTTACACCGCTTTCTTTAAGGATATTTCCAAAGAACAGCATTCCGAGAAGTGCAGAAGCACCGGGTGCAATCATGATGGTTACGATAGCACCAATAATGGGAAAAAGTATTTTCTCGCGTTTAGATACCAGTCTCGGTGTTTTCATGCGGATAACACGTTCTTTTCCGGTGGTAAACAGTTTCATGATAGGCGGCTGGATAACCGGCACCAGAGCCATATAAGAATAAGCAGCTATGGCGATGGGACCTACAAGATGCGGTGCAAGTTGTGAAGAAAGAAATATCGAAGTGGGTCCGTCTGCCCCGCCTATAATACCAATCGCTCCGGCTTCCATTACGTTAAATCCCAACAGAAGTGAACCGATGAAGGTGGCAAAGATGCCGAATTGAGCTGCAGCTCCGAGAAGAATAAGTTTGGGGTTGGCAATAAGTGTGGAAAAATCTGTCATTGCCCCGATTCCCAGAAAAATAAGCGGAGGATAGATGCCGCTTTTAACCCCATAATAAATCAAATTCATCACAGAACCTTCCGAATATACTCCGAACGTTCCGGGAATATTTCCAATAATTATCCCGAACCCGATCGGAACCAGAAGAAGCGGTTCATAATTTTTGGCTATTCCAAGGTAAACGAATATAAGCCCGAAAACTATCATTATTACATACGACCAGTTAAGCTGTGCAAAACCCGTTGTAGAAAAGAAGTTAATGATTTCGCTCATTCTATTCTCCGATCTCCATCAGCAGTTGCCGTTCCTGAACCGATTCCCCTTCTTTAACCAGTATCTTTATAATTTTCCCATCGTTATTTGCTAATATTTCTGATTCCATTTTCATTGCTTCCAATATAATTACAGGCTTCCCGGACTTAACAATATCTCCTTCCTTAACCAGAATAGTGTGAATAAGTCCCGGAATTGGCGCTACCAGTTCTCCTGCTCTTGCAGATGCAGAAAGTGGTTTGCTGCCGGAAACAGAAATATCGGGAGTGGTTGTGCGGGAACGGACAAGTTTGGGAATTGGCTTTTCAATTTCGGTTTCCACATCCACTTTATATTCTACACCATTCACTTTTACCAAGATGGAATCACCTTTATATTCCAATATCTTAGCCTTGTATTTATCGCCGTTTATTTCAAATTTATAAGTCTTCATCTATTTCCTCCTTCTTATTCCGTGGAATCATAAGTTCTGCAAAACAACAAAAAATACTCCATTTCCCGGTTTCTTATTTCTTTCCAAAAAATAACCGGTTCGGCATATTGAATTTGGTTGCAGCTTTCCACATGCTTATCGGTGTTCTCTTCCAGGTTAACAGAAGCCTGCTTTGTTCTTCAGCTTCCAGTTCATGAAGATAGATCGCAGTTATCACCGCCACAATATCGTTCCTGCTTAGATTGGGTTTGTCTGCACTTATCTTTGCCCGTGGTATTTTCTCCAAACGTTTTTTAGAAAGTTTGTCCAACTTGTGTAGTTTCTTTAACTGGTTGATGATAAAACCCACAAGTGCCAGGCTGATAAAGACAATTATCATTCCTGCCAGTACAATACTCCAGAAATAAACACGCTTCGTAGAATTGTATTCTGTAATTGCATTTTGAACTTGAGATGAAGTAATTTCCAATTCATTTAGTTTTGTTTCTGGTGATTTGGCTGCATCTATTTCTAATAATGTCTTCAATTTTTTGATGGGAATATTAATTTCCTGCGAGAGTTGAGAAAGTGTTTTTTCAGAAAATATTTCCGGCTTTTGTTCCTGAGCCATGCAAAAAAGAGAAATAAGCAGAAACATTATGATCATTATTTTTTTCATCTTCTAATCCCTATAAGATATATGAGTTACAGTGGGATATTTCCATGTTTTCTTGGTGGATTAATATCTTTTTTTGTAGCCAGCATTTCCAGGGCACGAATAATCCTGAACCTGGTTGCAGCCGGTTCGATAATATCATCTATGTAACCCTTTTCCGCAGCTCGATATGGATTGGCAAATTTATCTTTGTATTCCTGTTCCTTTTCTGTAAGGAACTGCTGAGGATCTTCAGAATTTTTTGCTTCTTTTCGGAATACGATCTCCACAGCACCTTTCGGGCCCATCACGGCAATTTCACCGGAAGGCCAGGAATAAACCATATCGGCTCTCATGTGACGGCTGTTCATCACACAATATGCACCGCCATAAGCTTTCCTGATAATTATCGTGATCTTGGGCACAGTTGCTTCGGCAAAAGCGTAAAGCAACTTTGCTCCATGCAGAATGATTCCGTTATGTTCCTGATGCGAACCGGGAAGAAAACCCGGAACATCTTCCAGCACGACCAGTGGAATATTGAAGGCATCGCAGAAACGAATAAAACGAGCTGCTTTGGTAGAGGCTTTGATATCCAGAACTCCTGCAAGAACCTTGGGCTGATTTGCAACTACACCGATGCTCTGTCCGTTCATTCGGGCAAATCCCACCACAATGTTCTGAGCAAAATTACGTGCAACTTCCAGAAATTCTCCCTCATCTACAATGCTGTGAATTACATCCAATATATCATACGGTTTATTGGGATTATCCGGAATGATCTCATTTAATTCTTCACAGCGTCGGTCGATTGGATCTGTAGTACTGATAAAAGGCGGATCTTCAAGATTGTTGGAAGGCAGATAGCTGATGAGCTTGCGGATGAGAAGAATGGTCTCTTCTTCATCTTCTGTGACAAAATGTGCAACTCCGCTTTTGGAGGCATGAATCATCGGTCCACCGAGTTCTTCTGTAGAAATATCTTCGTTTAAAACTGTCTTCACAACTTTTGGACCGGTAACAAACATATAGCTTGATTGCTTGTTCATTATCACAAAATCTGTGACAGCGGGAGAATAAACCGCTCCGCCAGCACAGGGTCCCATGATAGCAGATATCTGCGGGATCACGCCGGAAGACATCACGTTACGCAGGAATATATCGGCATAACCGGCAAGAGCATCCACTCCTTCCTGCACGCGCGCTCCACCGGAATCATTAAGCCCGATAACCGGTGCACCCACCTTTACTGCCATCTCCATTATCTTGCATATTTTTTCGGCATGGGTTTTGGAAAGTGAACCGCCCATCACTGTAAAATCCTGTGCAAAAATATAAACGATCCTGCCATCTATTGTACCACAGCCGGTAACTACTCCATCTCCGGGAATATTAATTTTATCCATTCCAAAATCACGGCAGCGGTGAGCAATGAACATATCGAATTCTTCGAAACTGTCTTTATCTACAAGTTTTTCTATCCTCTCACGAGCTGTAAGTTTTCCCTTGGAATGCTGCGATTCTATCCGCTTTTCTCCACCACCCAGACGTGCTTTATCCCGCTTATCCCTGAGTTCTGCGATCTTATTTGTTATAGACATTATTCCTCCAGTTCTGTGTAAGCTCGTCACACTTTTTTTCAACTATATTTTACGTCAATAAGAATGAATAAAAAGTATCGAAAGATACTATTTAACATTTCCCAGTTCAATTTTTCTCATAAATCTTTTTCCTTTTTTCAGCTTCAGAGAAGCAATATCTTAGTAGCCGAATGCGTAAGCTTTCGGTAAGAAGACACCTGCCCAAATAGAACTGCATCGCAGTGGCATATTTCGTAATCTTATTATGAATAACATCTCGTTTCTCTGAAGCTGATATCTATTTTGATTATGATATCCAAAGCTAACATTTTGACTATAAACAACAGCATTTGAAAATTTATCATTGACAGATAAATCCAATTTTACAAATATATAAGATGCTTAAATAAATTCTCAAAAAAATAAAATAATTCAAAAGGATTTTTCTATGGCAAGATTGACAGATGTATTACCTGGTTTCAAAGATATGAAGATGAATCCCTTAACTCTTACATTCAAGCATAAAGAAATAGAAGAAGAATTTCTGGATGACTTCCACAAAAAATCCCTCATGCAAGTTCGCATCTCTTTCCTGCTGGCACTATTATTGTATGGACTTTATGGTCTTCTGGAACTGTATTTTAATGTTGAACTTAAAAGTTTTTTCTGGCTTATCAGGTTCTCTGTAATGATCCCCATAGGGCTGTTAGTACTGGTTTCTTCCTTTTCCCTCGATTTTCAAAAGTATCGGGATATCGCCCTCTCATTCTGCATGATATTGTTCGGAATAAGCATCATTGCTATGATCTATCTTTCACCAAAACCGGTAGATTTTTCCTATTATGCCACTCTTATTATCACCTTCATTTTTATCTATGTTTTTGTAAGCGTCAGGTTTGTTTCTGCCACTCTCACCAGTTTTATAATTTTGCTGCTATACGAAGTTACTGCCCTCTGGATAATTAAAACTCCCGGTTCTATACTGGTTAAAAACAACTTCTTTTTTGTCAGCACAAATATCTTTGGCATGTTCGCTGCTTATTCTATAGAGTTCTATGCCAGACGGGATTTTTTCATTGCCAGGCTGATAGAAAAAAACCGCTTACATCTGGATTTTTTGAACAAAGACCTTGAAAAACGAGTAAAGGAAAAAACAACACAACTGAAAAATACAAACATAGGATTGGAAAAGGAAATATCTTTTCGTAGAAATGCAGAAAAACAAATGCATCAAATGAATCTCAAATTGAGAAAATTGCTCAATGATACTGTGGGCGGACTGATATCGGCAGTGGAATTGCGAGACCCATATACTGCCGGACATCAGAAACGGGTGGGACAACTTGTTTTGGCACTTGCAAAAGATTTGAACTTCCCTCAAGATGAACAGGATGGATTGAAAATAGCTGCTATTATTCACGATATTGGCAAGATCATTGTACCAGCAGAAATATTAAGCAAACCAATTACACTTAATAAGATCGAATTAGAACTTCTTAGAAACCATCCTGTTGCAGGATATGATATTCTAAAGAAAATAGAATTCCCATGGCCCGTGGCAGAGATCGTCCTTCAACATCACGAAAGACTGGACGGCAGCGGCTACCCGAAAGGATTAAAAGATAATGAAATATGCAGAGAATCTAAAATCCTGGCTGTGGCTGATGTTGTGGAAGCAATGTCTTCCAACCGACCATATCGCCCTTCAAAAGGAATTAAACTTGCACTGCAAGAATTGGAAAAGAATAAAGGTATTCTTTATGATACAGATATTTGTGAAAGCTGTATAAAATTGTTCCGTGAAAAAAGATTTAGTTTTGAATAGAAAAAAAATAACAGCCTTTTTTTTAAAATTCCCCGATTGTGCATTTAAAAAACATTTAATATTTTGTTATTGTAATATTTTCAAAAAAAATGATTTTAAGATATATTATCAGAAAAAGAAATATAAAGTACAATTCAGAAATTTCGCACTCTACTTCCTGGATAATCCATATATGGAATTTTCTCTTTACCTGAAAGGATACTTAAAAAAATTCACTCCATCAGAGGGAAACATTGTAATCGATGCAGGTGCTTTCAGGGGAAGTTTTTCAATTTATGCAGCCAAAATCGTAGGTAAAGACGGACTTGTTATTGCTTTTGAACCGGACGAAGATATTTCCCAAAAACTTATGATGAACATAAAGCTGAATAATATAAAAAATATTATTCTAATAAAAAAAGGGTTGTGGAACAAAGAAACAAAACTGAGATTCAGCAATTTATCCGATGGTACTGCAAATATCGATACCAGCGGGAAAACGACTCTTCCGGTTACAAGCCTGGATATCGAACTGAAAAAAATGAAAATCTCTAAAATAGATTTTATTAAGATGGATATTGAAGGAGCAGAGATCGAAGCAATTGAAGGATGCAAAAACACTCTTTTGCAAAATAATGTGAAATTGGCTATTGCTTCATATCATATCGTGAATGGAGAAAAAACCTGCTGGAAATTAGAAAAAATACTATCTGAATATGGATATATTGCAGAAACTTCCTATCCGGAACATCTTACAACTTATGCGCAAAAATGAACTTG
>JAIORR010000072.1 GCA_021108055.1 Candidatus Cloacimonadota bacterium | reverse complement strand
AAACATTTTTATAATACTTCATTTAATCAATAAAATCCCTCGATGTTTGCGTTGTGGTTTCTATATTTTCTCCCCTGATTTAGGGGAGATGTCATTTGGCGAATGACAAAGGGATTAAATATTGAAAATTCATGTTTCAGCTTTCTTGAATAAAGCTGGCTAAATACTCCTTGGCTTGCCACGGGGATCGTCAACTTTAAGAATTTACCTTCTTGAACTTTTTTTCCATCATATCATTATCCTCAAAAACCAATCTTGGAATAATTATTGCATCTAATAAAACAAAATTAATAAGGAGTAATAGAAAAATGAAAAAGATTTTTATTTCAGTAATACTAATAATTTCAAGTTTTTCTCTGTATGCGGATTGGGTCGATATACCCGAAAATGCTGGGAAGAAACTTTTTGAACATACTTCTTATGGAAAGGAAAGCACAGACATCCGGTTTTCTTTGAATGGCTACAAAATAGAAACGATTGTAGAAAATAATGAAAACTACAAGAAAATATCATACTGGAATGAAGGTGAATTTGTAGAGATCGGTAAACCCGACCTGCCAAGATTTTCAAGGTTGATCGCTATTCCGAACGAAGGTGAAGTATCTTTTGCAATTAATTTTTTTGAAGATTATTTCATTACGGATGTAAACATATATCCAAGGCAGTCTTTAAAAAGCGAAAGCCGGATCAATTCAAGAGAATTCGTTATCGATGAGGGATTCTATGAAAGTGCTGAGATTTTTCCTGTAGAGATCGTTCAGATCGGTGAACCCGCAATAATGAGAGATTACCGCATCGTTAATGTTACGATCAATCCGTTTCAATATGATCCTCAGAACAATAAATTACGAATTGTAAAAAATGTAGACATCACAGTAAATACAAATGGTAGAGGTGGCGAAAATATAAAATTGAACGATCGGAAAAAATCACGATTCTTTGGATCGACTTACCAGTCAATGATACTTAATTACGATTCTATTACATCTCGCAATGATGAATTTCAATCTCCATGCTATCTCTTTATTTATCCGGATGATGCTGCTATCGAAGCCACACTGGAAATTCTGGCGAACTGGAAACACCAGAAAGGATTTGAAGTTGTGATGGCAAGCACAACTCAGACCGGAACTTCGCTTTACAATATAAAAAATTATATCCAGAATGCTTATGATACGTGGGAAAATCCTCCTGAATTTATTTGCCTGGTTGGTGATGCCGGCGGTTCCATTAATATACCTACGGATCATATGGGTAGTGGGGAAGGTGACCAGGGATATGTCCGCCTGGAAGGTGGGGATATCCTTGCCGATGCTTTTATCGGTCGTCTTTCTGTTGCCTCAAATACAGACCTGCAAAAAATAGTCGCTAAGATCGCCAATTATGAAAGAACACCGTATATGGGAACAACAGATTGGTATAACAGAGCAATATTAGTTGGAGATCCTTCTGCTTCAGAAAATTCATGCATTTATACAAAGCAGGCAATTAAAGAAATGATGAATGCTTCTTACCCGAATATAAATTGTATTGAAATATATTCATCACCATTTGTATCTCAGATGAGCAGTAACCTTAATAATGGTTCAACATATTTTAATTATAGAGGTTATTGGGGTATGAGCGGATGGTCAACATCTAATATTTCTTCTATGACAAATAGTTTCATGCTTCCTTTTGCAGTTTCTCTCACTTGCGGGACAGGTGATTTTGAAGGAACTTCAGATTGCATCAGTGAAAGATTTTTAAAAGTCGGTTCTGCCACCAATCCCACCGGAGCGATCGGTGCAGTGAGCACTGCCACTCTTTCTACTCATACCAGTTTCAACAATAGTGTGGATGCCGGTATCTATTACGGTATCTTTGCCGATGCGATATATCATATGGGCGGTGCATTAAATAGAGGTAAACTTAACCTTTATTTGAATTTTCCTCAAAATCCCAGTAATGCAGTATTCAATTTTTCTTACTGGAACAACCTGATGGGAGATCCGGCAATAGAACTCTGGACAGATGTACCGCAGGAAATGATCGTGGATTATGAAAACCAGCTTTCGATAGGAACAAACTACCTTGAAGTGATAGTAGAAGATTCTAACGGCTATCCTGTAGAAGGAGCCTGGGTAACCGCATTATTGGGTAACGATGATATTTTTGCTTCTGATTTTACAGATGAAAGCGGATATGTTATCCTGGATGTGGATGCACAGATAACCGGAACTGCCGACCTGACCGTGACAAAACATAATTTCATTCCTCATCTCGGTGAATTTGATGTAGGTGAAAGTGATAGATTCGTTAATGTTTTTGAACTTCAGATAGATGATGATGCAACTGGTTCTTCTTCCGGAAATGGTGATGGAAACATCAATCCTTCCGAAAGTATTGAATTAAACGTGAGCCTGAAAAATTTCGGAACTCAAGCTGTGAATAATGTAACTGCGGTCGTATCTACGGGAAATGATTTTATAACTATAACAGATGCAACAGAAGATTATGGAAACATTGCTTCGGGTTCTTCTGCCTATTCTTCCGATGACTTTGATTTTTCCGTTGATAGTGATGTACTCGGCGGAACAGAGATAAGGCTTGATATTCAAATAGAAGACGGGCTCAGTAATCTGTGGACGGATGTTATCTATCTGCAGGTGGAAGGACCGAATCTTTATGTGAACGATTATTCTATAGTGAACGATCCCAATTCTATCCTGGATCCTGGAGAAACAGTTGAACTTGTGGTTACAATAGAGAATCTCGGATCAGTCGATGCTTCCAATATTAATGGAACCCTTTTCTCTACGAACAACATGATAACCATTGAAGATGACGATGGTGTTTTCGGTAACGTAACAGCAGGAGGAACAGCATCGAATAACAGCAATAAATTTGAAGTAACGGCAAATACCCAGATCATTCCGGGAACTCAATTCACTTTGGAACTTCAACTTTATAACGCAGATGGATATGATAACACCGTTTCATTCCCGATAAATGTGGGAACTGTCTCCATCACCGATCCGGTTGGCCCCGATGCTTATGGATATTACTGCTATGATGACGGAGATACGGGATATTACAATGTACCGGTTTATGACTGGATCGAAATTAACATCATAGGAACGGAAATTCCTTTGTATGATAATGGAGATATCGGTGATTCGGAAGACGTGGATTTACCGATCACATTCAGGTTCTACGGTGAAGAGTATAATACGATAACGGTCTGCTCGAACGGCTGGATAGCACCGGGTCATTCGGATATGAGCTCATTTATGAACTGGAATATACCCGGTCCGCTTGGTCCTTCTCCCATGATAGCTCCTTTCTGGGATGATTTGAAAACAGGCAGCGGAGATGTGTATTATTATTATGATAGCGGTATGAATTATTTTGTGGTCGAATGGGATAATCTTCAATCTGATTATAATAGTGCCCAGGAAACATTCCAGGTTATTCTTTATGATTCCAACTATTATCCTACTGCTACAGGTGACAGTGAAATAAAATTCCAATATAAAGTAATAAATAATTGTGATCAGGGAAATTATCCTTATGAGCAAGGACAGTATGCCACAGTCGGTATCGAAGATCATACAGGTCTGATCGGGCTGGAATATACATTTAATAATTCATATCCAGTTGCTGCTAAACATCTGCAGGACGAAATGGCTTTATTAATAACAGGTCCGCCTATCGCCTTTGAAGAACCTTTTATCGTGCTTGGCGGAATAACTATCATCGATGCAAATGCTAACGGACAGCTTGATTATGCCGAAAATGCGAATATTGATATTCTGCTTAATAACCTTGGAGAAAATTCTGCTACAGGTGTTTCAGCAGTCATATCGAGTTCAGATCCATATATCACGATCACGCAGGATACTTCCAATTATAATAACATTGCAGGTGGAAGCTCGGGAACTAATCTAACGGATTTCAGTGTTACCGTCGATGAAGATTGTCCGGATGGTCATATTGCAGCTTTTACAATTAATGTAACAAGTAATGAAAATACATGGGAACTTTATTTTACTCAGGAACTGAACGCACCGGTCATCGAATTCAGTTCCGTGCTTATTAACGATGGACAGAATAATATCTTAGATCCCGGAGAAACTGTGGACCTGCTGGTTTCTTATGAAAATACCGGCGGTGCTGATGCTTATAATGTCGCATCGGAAATTCTTACTACAGATATCTATATAACTATTAATTCCGCTACATACGATTTTGGAGATTTCTCCAGCGGATTGACATGCACTGCAATATATAATGTTACTTGTGATGCAAGCGCACCCGTTGGTCATGAAGCAGAGATCGATTGGACGATAAACGGTGATTATGGTTATTCAACCGATGGTGAATTTGTTCTTGCCATTTCTCAGGTTCCTGTGCTGATAACAGAGAACTTTAATACTTTCCTGCCGGACGGATGGTCAAGAACTTCTACATCCGGCCTGATGAACTGGGTTCAAGGGTCCGGGAATTATGCTGGGGGTACTGCACCGGAAGCCAATTTCTATTGGGTACCTCAAACCGTAGCAGTTCAAAGATTGATAACCATGCCGATAAACACAATGGGTTCCTCATCTCTTGACCTGGAATTTAAACATTCGATAAATAACTTTGGTGGTGGCTATGAGATACGTGTGGAAACAACGAGTGACGGGGTTAACTGGAATACAGTACAAATCTGGCCTGCAGCCAATTATGGTCCAGCCACAGAAAATATTATCATTACAACTCCGGATGTCGGTTCAGATACTTTCCAGCTTGCATTCACATTTGACGGCGATTCATGGAATATCAACTATTGGTATGTGGATGATGTGATAATAGAAGGTGGAAGTCCTCAAACTATGGGCTATATAAATGGAGAAGTCTCACTTGTGGGCGGTTCCGGAAATATCGAAGATGTAGAAATAATTGCCGGAGCATTTCAAACTCATCCGGATGAAAACGGAGATTATGTCCTGCCGACAACACCCGGAACTTATGAAGTTTCTGCAAATTTAGAAGGATATGGAACTGTAATGGAAAGCGACGTTGTAGTTGTTCAGAATCAGATCGTGATCGTAGATTTTGAACTGACATTCCTCGATATACCGATCGATCTTACTGCTGCGGTAGTTGCCGATGATGTTACACTTGAATGGAATATGCCGGTGTTATCGAGAGAAGATATTGGAGGCAGAACAAATAATAACTCGAATGTTCGTGAAAAAAAAGAACTTCAGGTTTCAGAAAAAATTGCAGATAAAAACGAAGCAGCAAGGGATGAACGAACTTTAACGGGATTCAAGGTCTATCGAAATGAAGTCGAGATCGCCGAGATAGCAGATGCAGCTACAATGTATTATGAAGATAACGATCTGGAAAATGGAATTTATGAGTATTACATAACTGCTATTTATGAAGGAAGTGAGTCTTTGCCGTCGGATGTTGCTGTTGCAGAGATAGATTTTTCTGACGCAGAAGAGGAAATCCTGATCCCGAAAGTAACTTCCCTTATCGGTAATTATCCAAATCCATTCAATCCGACAACGACTATTTCTTTTAACTTAACCACTGAGAACACCGAGAAAAACACCGAAATAATAATCTACAATATCAAGGGTCAGAAAGTTAGAATGCTTCTTAATGAAAGAATGAGTCCTGGTTTCCATAAAGTTGTCTGGAATGGAAAAGATGAGTCCGGCAGGAATGTATCCAGTGGCATATATTTCTACAAATTCAGTGCAGGAAATTATTCTCAAACGAAAAGGATGCTGCTTTTAAAATAGGATCAGAAAGAATTTACTTGTGTGATCTGTGAAAGATTTAATTAGAGAACTTATAAATTATTAAACGGGGGAATAGTGAAAAAAATATTTATCATTATAGCGATAATGATCGTTACGATTTCGATTTCTGCGGGAATTCGATATGAAAATAATTCCGATAGAGTAAGAATTATTTTTGATAATAATGACTATACGGAATGTGAAGAGAACATTTTCAAGGTAGTTGCATTACCATCCAGAAATGCAGAGATCATAGTTAATAGCTGTGAAGTCTCTGTTTTTTCCAATGATGGTGATCTTTTGGAAAGCAAAACTATCAGAGGTGATGATAAGATCGATATCGAGCATAGTTTTGTGATGAGAGACCTTTTTGCACACCAGTTAAAAATAAATGTTTCCGAATCGAACAATGAAACAAAAACGATAATCAAGAAGCTGGATTTCGAGATAGTGGCAAATGAGATCGAAAGAATTCCGGATAGGATATCGAAAGCTTTTCTTCCGATATACCGTTCTATTGTCGATAATTTTGATAGATCATATCTCAGGAATGCATCCGTTCTTCCTTCTAAAATGCTTATAATTACTCACGATAATGCAAGTCTTCTTTCTACTCTCCAGTATTTTACAGATTGGAAAAATGCAAAAGGGATTTCTACGGAAATTGCAAAGATCGAAGATATCGGCAGTACGAGCGAACAGATAAAAACTTATATCCAAAATATTTACGATACTCAAGATTATCCGCCTGACTATATTCTTCTTATCGGTGATTTCAATGGAGCATATGCTATTTCATCTTTTTTTATCAGCAGCGGTTCGGAAAATAATGTAACCGATCATCCGTTCACTCTTCTGAATGGTGATGATTATTTTCCGGAAATGATCATCGGAAGGATGTCTGTCGATACACCGATGGAATTTCAAACAATTATTTCCAAGGTGCTGCATTATGAAAAACAACCATACATGGAAAGTACTCACTGGTTCCAAAATGCCTGCCTTGTTGCCGGAAATTACAGCAGTTCTCCTCCTACTCCTTCCACTCCTGTAAAAGTTACAAAATGGCTTCGAGACAAAATGCTGAACTATGGATATAACCAGATAGATGAAATCTATTATGATGAAATATTATATCCGAACTATCCGGGAACAGATGAGATAATATCTTCAATTAATAGTGGTGTCGGTTTTGTTACATATCGCGGTTGGGGAGATGCCAACGGATGGCATTATCCTTATTTTCATTCGGAAAATATTGATGAATTGAACAATGGATTTTATCTTCCGGTCATCTGCTCGTATGTTTGTAATTCCGGTGATTTTGCCAATACTGTAGATCCGTGCCTTGGTGAGAAATGGTTAACTGCAGGTACCCCAACATCACCTCAAGGCGGAGTGGTTTTTATAGGACCGTCAGACCTTCATACGAAAACAAAACTGAATAATTCCATTTTTTCCGGTTTTTTTGCCGGTCTTCTTGATGAAGATATATTTTCTTTTGGAAGTGCTGTGCTAAGAGGAAAATATGAATTGTATGATAATTTTCCTCTTAATAGAGAACATGGTGGAGATGTTGAATTCTATTTTAATGTATATAATATTTTAGGAGACCCGTCCCTGATGATGTGGACTAAAGTTCCGCAGGAGATAAACTGCACTTTGCCGGAAGAAGTAAGCATCGGAACGAACTACCTTGAAGTAAGTCTACCGGATATGGATGGAGCAATTGTAACAGCGATCAAAGATGATGAATTTTATGCTGTAGATGTTATAGAAAATAGTCAGGCATTGCTTTATCTCGATTCTCAAACTGCAGGGGAAATTTTTATCACAATATCAAAACCAAATTATCATCCTTTAATTGATACGATAAATGTAGTTACATCGAACATTGATGTAAGTTTGATTGATGTTGATACTGGCGGAGCTGTAGTTTCCGGAGAGGATGTCCAGCTTTCACTTACTCTCAAAAATTTTGGAAGCCAGACGGCTAATTCGGTTTCTGCCGATCTCTCATCTGCAAATCCATTTGTGAATATCGTAACCACAACAGCAAATTATGGTAATATTGCTGCCGGAGGAACTGCTTCGCAGAATTATGATGTCGAGGTTCTTGCAGCCTGTCCGGATAATTCTATTATAGAATTGTCTTTGGATATTTCCACAGGAAGCACTTCAAAATTTGAGTTTATCGTCAGTGGTTTGATATTAGAAGTTTCGGATGTAACGGTGAATGATGAGAATGGAGTATTAGACCCGTCAGAAGAAAGCGATGTAACAGTTACAATAGAAAATATCGGCACTTTCGATGCCATTGGACTGCAGGCTGAACTTGTTTCTCTTTCCAGCGATGTGGCGATTACTTCTTCCCAATACAATATCGGGAATATTAATATGGATGAAACCGGAACGGCTGATTTTTCCGTTCTGGTAAGCGCAGATTGTTATGTAGGAAAAAACATTCCTTTCAGAGTGGATATTGAAGATGACAACAGCCTTCAGAGTTCGGTATATTTCAATCTGGAAGTTGGGCAGATAGAAAATACTGCTCCCACCGGACCGGATAGTTATGGTTATTATGCTTACGACAGTTATGATGTTTATTATGAGAATTGTCCCGAGTATTTCTGGAAAGAACTCGATCCGCTGGAAGGTGGTGATGGAACTGTTTTACAGATAGGAGATGATGTTTCCCGAACTATAGAAATGCCGTTTGATTTCCCATTTTACGGGGAAATCAGCGACAGTATCACGATATGTTCAAATGGCTGGATCTCGATTCAGCCAACTTGGGAAACCTATTTCCGTAACTGGAATATTCCTTCTGCTCTTGGTCCTTATGGTATGATAGCTGCTTATTGGGATGACCTTATTGGTTTTCCTCTCGCAGATGATGAACATGCCAAGATGAGAATATGTTACGACTATATTGAAGATGAAAATATTTTTGTTATCGAGTGGAATAAATGTATTAATAACTTCGACGAAGTTTCCATAGAGAAGTTCGAGTTGATCTTGTATGATCCGGATTCCTATCCAACAACAGACGGAAACGGTGAGATACAATTCAATTATCACACAGTTAATAATCCCGATGTCAATAGCAATTATTCCACGGTGGGAATCGAGAATTTAACTCAAAGCGACGGACTTCTTTACACTTATGCCAGCATTTATCCTGCCAGTGCTACACAACTTTGTAATAATCTGGCAATAAAATTTTCTACCGATCCACCTGAGTTCATTGAAGAAACAACGCCTGTTGCTGAATTCTCTGCAGATATAACATACGGAATTGCCCCGCTGGAAATTAATTTTGTAAATCAGACTTCACCGCTCTCTTATTTTGGTACATTGGAATGGCAATTTGGTGATGATTCTTCGAATTCTTCAGAAATCAATCCTGTTCATACATATCAGGAAGTTGGAGGTTACAGCGTTACATTAACAGCCACGAATTCGCAGGGAACAGACTCTATAACGCATGATGATTTCATAACTGTTTTTCCATCTGAAAATCTTATCTGGCCCGGTGATACAAATATCGATGGTTCTGTAAATGAAGATGACATTATTCCGATTGGAATTTATTGGCAGCAAAGAGGAGACCCGCGATCTTCGATTTCATTCAATTGGGAAGGAAATGATTATCCAGGTGAATGGGAGAAACCCATGGCTTCACTTGCAGATTGTAATGGAGATGGTCTGGTGAACATTACAGATATTCTGGGTATCTGTCTGAACTGGAACTCTACACATAGTGTTGCTATGTGCATTCCACCTGATGCCGATGATATTACTGAGTATCGAGAAAACTTCGTTGAAATATATAATTCACTTGGTAACAGCGGAGTTGAATTACTTTTGAAGAATCATATTGCAGAAAGATTTGATCTGCCGATAATCGAGCCTGTGCAGGTAAGCTCGCTTTCACAAAA
>JAIORR010000178.1 GCA_021108055.1 Candidatus Cloacimonadota bacterium | reverse complement strand
TGTATAGTTGGTTGGTCACCAGGTACATTGATTATTGTAGCAGATATTATACTGATGCAGAAAGTAAAAAAAACAACGATTAAAACTTTGAATGAAATGGTCATAGTTTGCCTCCTATGAAATATGGTTCAAGATTCGAAAATCAACAACTCATTGGCAAGCATTATTTTAACTTGATATAAAAGAGACAATTATTGACAGAAAACAGTTCATTTTAAACATAAACACAAATGAATAAAATAGTTTTATATTTCTTAAGAAAATATATATTTTCGCCAAAGAGAGAGTGGCTTCGTTTCGACTCCATCTTTATGGTGATAGGGATAGTTATCTCTGTGGCAACATTAACCGTAGCGTTATCTATTTTTGAAGGTTATGAGACTGTTCTAAAAAAAACGATCCTTGGAGTGAATTCGCATATTTATTTTTTTAATTCCGATGATAAGAATCTGAATAAAGACAATTTGGTCCTGTTAAGTACATTTCTAAAAGAACAGCGAGAAGTAGAAAGCTTTGCAGAAGTGATCATAACACAGGCGATGGCTTCTTATGAAAAAAGAATAAAAGGAGCGGTTTTAAGAGGTATCGATTGGAAGCAACAAGATCAACCTACTTCCTATAAAAAATATGTATTTGACGGAAGATATGAATTAAAAGAAAAAAATGATATTGTAATAGGTTATAAACTGGCAGAAGAATTAAATGCAAAGATCGGTGGCATCATAAAACTGATCAGTCCGATGAATTCCCAGATCACACCTCTCGGCTTGAAACCGAAACAGCAGGAATTCAGGATCGTTGGATTATACAAATCCGGAATGTATGAATACGACAGCAAATATATTTTTCTGGATCTAAATGCTGCAGCAGATTTCTGTTCGATCGAAGATGAATATTCTATGCTCGAGGTTAAATTATATCCGGAATATATCGAAAAGGCAGATTACCTTGCTTATAAATGGGAATTTGATCTTGAATATCAATTTCAGATCAGTTCCTGGATAGATTTTAATAGTAATTTATTCTCACTGCTCAAAGTAGAAAAATGGGTTATATTCATTATTCTGAGCTTTCTGGTTTTGATAGCCTCGTTCAACGTTGTAAGCTCGGTTTCTACATCCATCATAGAAAAACGAAAGGAACTGGGAATACTGAAAGCTTATGGAACTTCCAATAAAATTCTTAAAAAAATCTTTATTGGAAAGACTCTCATAATCTCGCTGCTTGCAGTATCATTGGGGCAGGTTTTCGGTATGCTGATTGCTGAATTTCTGAGCTGGCAAACGTTCTATATGCTTAAGGGAGATGTGTATTTTCTGGAAAGGATAAATGTGTCTTTCAACTTTATAAGCTGGATGATCGTTCTTTTTACATCGATGATCATAGTATTCATTACATCGCTAATTCCCTTAAAACAAATAACAAAATTGGAAATAACAGAGATATTGAGAAATTCTTAATCTGGAGTTAAAATGGATTTATTGAAAGTAGAAAAAATAAAAAAGAGTTATCGGGAATCCACCGGCAAACTTAAGGTATTAAGGGGAATCGATCTCTCGGTTAAAAAAGGTGATATGATAGCCATCATTGGAGAATCCGGAAGCGGGAAAAGTACATTATTACATCTACTGGGAATGCTGGATAGTGCAGATGAAGGAGAGATATTTTATTCCGGGAAAAAAATAAGTGTAAACAATAAGAACATCAATGAATTCCGTAATAAAAAAGTTGGTTTTGTTTTTCAATTTCATTACCTTCTCGAAGATTTTACAGCGGAAGAGAACGTGGCAATGCCGATGTTTATTGCATCCAGAAATTATAAAAAAAGCATTAAAAAAGCAAAAACGCTTCTTAAAGTTCTCGATATACTGGATAGAGGAACTCATTATCCGAACCAGTTGAGTGGTGGGGAACAGCAGAGAGTTGCTGTGGCTCGTGCTTTGATCAATGATCCGGAGATCATTTTTGCAGATGAACCTACGGGTAATCTGGATGAACATCATAGCGACGAACTGATAAACCTGATGATAGAATTGAATAGGAAAAATGGACAGACTTTTGTGATAGTTACTCATAACCTGGAAATTGCAAAAAGAATGCATAAGATATATACTCTTAAGAATGGAGTTCTGGAATAATCAGGAATAACTGAAGTGAAAAAGAAAAAGTGGCTGCTGATAATAGTTCTGATAGTTTTTGTTATTAATATATCTTTTTTTATTCTTGTGAGACTGGTAAAGGTAGATGAGATAGTTCAGGAAAGATTTTCCAGCTATCTTTCGGAAAATCTGGATGCAAATGTATCTTTTGGTAACTTCGTTTTTAATGACAAACAGCTTAGAATATCAAACGTAAAGATAGTTAGTCCCGGGAAATTTATGCTCGATGTTGAACAGATATATGTGGAATATAATCTGCAGAAATTGTTAATTACACGGTTTGCAAATTTACGAGCAATAAAACATATAAAGATCTATGATCCTGTTTTTAGGTTAAATATGGATGTTTCTTACGGGAAAAAGAAAAAAAAGAAATTTGATATTCCGGATATCACAAAATATTTTAAAGCACTGGATATTTATAATGGGAAAATAACCATTGAAATATCAGATAATAAATTTGATGTATCTAATACCTGGCAGGATGTATCTGTTTCGGTAAAGAATACTTCCGAATCTGTAGTAAAATTATCTGCAGTTTCACAGGAATCATCTGAGATCAAGACAGATGCGATCTTGAAAAAAGGAAAAATAATATTCGCTCAAATAGAGATGAACGATTTTTTCCCAGACGAAATTCAGGTGCCGATCCTTGAATCTATTTCATCAAAACTGGACTTCAAATTGAACTATGAAACTGAAAAGCTGACTTATGATGGGAAACTCAAAGATATAAAAGCTGAATTAACCAAAAAGAAATTCAGAGCAGAAAATATTCATCTTTCCGGTGATAACAGGAAAATCAGGATAACATCTAAAGAAGTTTATTTCGATAATAATAAGATAGATGCACATGCGGTTTTAAACGATTTTTTAAAGAATGAAAGAAGTATAATTGCATTTGTTGGTATGAATGATGTTTCTCTTTCGCATTACCTGGATTTAATGGACGGCAAAGTTTCTGCAGAAATAAATATCGAGGGCAAAGTCTCCGAACCTGTCATCTCTGCAAAAGTATTTTCCGACAGCATAGAAATTGCAGAACAGAAAATTAAAAACATCGATCTGACAGCAGAATTGGTTAATAACTCGTTTGATATTTATTTGAATCATTCATCGTGGGAAGGAAATCTGATTTACGGGAATGGGAAATATTCGTTTTCAGAAGGTTTTGAGTTTGAGATCAATTCGGATGATGTATTATGGAAGAAAAACAATATTGAAATTTCAGGCGATCTGAATTCGAAGATACTTTTTTCTGATAAACCGGATGTTCATTTGCAGATCGATAACTTGCATTTTCAAAATGAAAAAATCGGGATCGATGATCTTTTGCTGAAAGCAAGGTTGGTAGGAAATGATTATCTTGCCGGTCTATCCCGCGAAAAAGGTGATATTCTCCTGAATTTTGATGGAAACCTGAAAAGAAAAGAAACAAATGCAAAGTTGAGCTTAAAGCGGTTTGATCTTAATTCTACTTTTCAGGATAACACTCTTCCTTTAATTTCCGGTAATATGAATGTTGAGATAAATGAATTCAGTATAGTAGTTGCTTCTGTGATCCGGGCGTATGATCGGGATTTTGGTAAACTGGATGGCAGGTTTGTAACCAATTTTGTTGCTGACCTCACGAATAACAGAACCTTTCTAAATCTGAAATCTCATAATGCAAAATTTAATTATGAACCTTTTGAGATAAACCTTTTAGCAGAAGGAACACTTGACAGCATTCATACAAAACAATTTAAAATTAACAGGAACATCGATCTTGATACCTGGATCAGAGTTAAACCTGTTCTGAACTATGGAATAACACTATCTGCAAAAAAACTTAAATTACGTGATATTGCAAAATATTTTACGGATTATTATACTTCCAGCAAGCTGATGGGAGATATGAACCTCGATATTGCCTATGATAATTGTGGCAAAGGTTTGATCGAAGGTTCTCTGGATATAAATAACTTCCGTATCGGGAAGGTCAATCAAATAGATGCAAATATTCATCTTTCAGGGAACAACTCTTTTATCAAAATCTCGAACAGTAATATATTTTGTAAACAGCAGGAAATATTGAAGATAAATAGTGATATAACATTAAAACCGGAATTAAATATTTCAGCATCAGGTGTTATGAAATCACTTGATTTACAGAATGTTGTTCTTGATTCCAGTATGCTCGGTAATATCTCGGGTAAGTTCTCTTACTTGCAGGAAAATAGCAGCAAGAAAGTAAATGTTTCACTTGAAGGAACAGATCTGAAAATAAACAGGTTACATGCAGATTCGATCAGGTTTATTGCGGTTCAGGAAGATAGCCTTTTAAGTATCGATGACTTTTCTCTGATAGATGCGAACGATTTGAAACTGTCTGCTAAAGGTTCTATTGGATATAATTTACTGAACAACAATTCCTACGCAGATACAAACTCGATCAACATCTCTTTTGAAGGTAATCTTTTGAAATTAATATCGAAACAAACAAAAGTTATCAAAAGTGGAAATTCCAGATGTAACTTTAATTTGAATGTAATAATGACGGAAAATGGTATCTCGATAGATCACAGTGATTTTTCTCTTTCAAGAGGAGTTCTTGAAATAAATGATCAACTGGAAGAAATAGACAAAATAGCGATTCAATTCGATGTAAAAGATAATATATTCGATCTTAAGAAATTCAAGTTTCGTATGGGAGAGGGCTGGTTCTACGTTAAAAATGAAGTAGGATATAACGAAGATGATTTCAAACTGGGTATGCTGAATCTCGGGAAATTCTTTGTTCATACAAATAAGAACGGTCTTCTTTTTCATATACCGGAATTCACTCCCGGCAATTCTGTTGCAAAGATCATTATTGCCGGTAGATATACTGATGAACTTGAAGTTACAGGTCCTTTTGACGACATAAAAATATATGGTGATATTTATACTTCAAACGGAGATGTTATCTATCCGCCCGATACAGAAAACCTGATGAAATTGTTTAACAAAGTTACAGTAGAAAAAAAGGAAAGCAGCACTGTATCATTACCGTTTACTCTGGATATTATAGTTCATTTTGACGAGAATTTGAGGTATGTAACATATCCGGTGGACGTGAAGATCACTCCGGGTGGATATCTCCATCTTAAATATGAAGAAGGTGAATTCATTCTTTCTGAAGCGCTCTTTACAGCAGAAGAAGGCTCGATAGATGTATTCGGAACGGAAATGTTGCTGGATTATATGAAGATACAATTGAGTCATTTTGATATTGGAGCAAAGATTTCTGGAACATTCTACAAAAAAATATCTGATGGAACATTGATCACGTTGGAGATATATAATGAAGAAAGCAAAGCCGGAGCGATAGGTACATTGAAATTTGCATTAGAAAGTGATGATCCTAATGATCTTATGACTGATATTCTGGCTAAATTGAGGTATAACAGAACAATGGATGAAATATCTCAAGGTCAGAAGAAAACGATCTTACAGGATGAAGCTATCCAGATAGCTGGAGTAGGATTGAAAAGTGCTATCATCGATCCTCTTATTTCTCCTGTAGAGAACTGGACACGTAAAGTGCTGCATGTGGATTATTTTCATTTACAGGTTGACCTTATTCAGAATCTTTTTGCCAGCTATTCTTCGGAGAATAAAGAAGAATACTATTATACCCAGGAGAGTAATCAAATTGCTCAGTTCAGCTCCGATCTTTTTCTAAATAATCTTGCTGTAAGTATAGGAAAATACGTTACGAGATCTTTTTTCATCGATTATGAACTCCGGGTAGAAAGACCTGGAGACCTTGCTGTGGAAACCGCTACCGGTGTTTATCAGGAGTTTCTCTTGAGATATGATCTGCCGTTAAAATTCAAAATATCATATCGATATGATATTCTGCCTTTTGAAGAAGAAAATACACACGAAATTATGCTGGAAAGATCTTTCAGGTTTTAATTTTCTATAGCTTGGCAGCAAAGTAAGAAACTCTGTAAATATATTTGACACGATAACCTTGTTTTTTGATTTTGCTAAACTGGATTTATACGCTGTGGCGTAAAGATAGAATAAGGAATACTATGAAAAAGAAATTTGATCCTGCTCAAAATTATAAAAAAACCAGGAAATTAGTCGAATATATTCCTCGCAAAAAAGCGAAACCTCTGGTTTATAATAAGCTCGGTTTCAAAAGCGGTCTGGAAGTCCATCAGCAGCTTAAGACAAAGGAAAAACTTTTTTGTCATTGTCCGGTAGGAATATATCAGGATTTTGAAGACTTTGATGCTGAACTTATCAGGCATATGCGTCCCACTCTCTCTGAAATGGGAACTTACGACGGAACAGCTTTGATGGAATTCAAAACCAGGAAAAATATAACCTACAGAATAAAGAACAGAACAACTTGCACTTATGAAGTTGATGACACACCACCTTTTCCAATAAACAGGGAAGCACTGGATTTTGCTATTGAAATTTCTCTTTTGCTTAAACAGAATATAGTCGGTGAACTTCATATCACTCGTAAACAATATCTGGATGGGAGCATTCCAACAGGTTTTCAAAGAACTGCTATCGTAGGAATCGAAGGTGAAATACCACTTAGAAATAAGAAGGTCAGGATCATTCAACTGAGCATAGAAGAAGATTCCTGCAGGGAAGTCTCTGATATTGGTCACGAACGGATATATACAACAGATAGGCTGGGAATTCCACTTATCGAAACAGTTACTTATCCCGATATGAAAACACCCGACGAAGTTATGGAAGCCGGTCATTACATCCGGTTTTTGAATAGAAGTTCAGGAAAGGTAAGAGTTGGGATCGGTGCCGGACGTCAGGATGTGAATGTAAGCATAAAAGGCGGAACCCGGGTCGAGATAAAGGGTGTTTCTCATATAAACAGAATACCGGAACTTACTCATAATGAAGCTTTCCGGCAAAAAGCACTTCTGGAAATAAAAAGAGAACTTTTGAAACGGATCGACAGTACAAAGAAATGGAAACCCGTTTTTAAGATTATCAATTTTGATGTTTCCGATATTCAGTATTCTCCTATAAACGAAGCAATGGAGAAAAACTATAAATTGGTTGCTGTGAATCTTCCGGATTTCAAAGGGATCCTGTCTTTCTTTCTTCAGCCCGGGAAAACATTCGCAGATGAAATAATCGGTCGTCTTAAGGTTATTGCCTGTCTGGAAAAACCGAATGTGATCCATTCCGAAGACATGAATGCCGTCTTTGACAAAGCTCTTCTTGAAAAAAGAAGTAATTTAATAGGAAGTAAAGATAATGACGCTCAGATCGTTTTCTGGTCATCGGAAGATGATATTCAGACGGCGATGGAAACCATTGAAGAGCGTTGCAGGATGGCTTTTGAAGGAGTTCCCAATGAAACAAGAAAAGCATTGGAAGATGGAACAACTATCTTTGAAAGGGTTCTTCCGGGAGCAGACAGAATGTATCCTGACACAGATTCCGCTCCCATTCCCATCGAAGATAAGCATATAGAAAATATTCGTAAAAAATTACCGCTCGATCTGAAAGAACGGCTTTCCCAACTGAAGAAGTGGAAAATTCCGGAAGATACATATCATTACATCCTGCGAAACAACCTGATGTCTATAATTGAAAAGATCATTAACGATTTTTCGGAAAAACCTGTTTTTGTTTCTACATTGTTCGGTCACACTCTCAAGCACATCGAAGGACAATTTGAATCTACAGGAGAATTTGATTATAATATGGTCTATGATCTGTTCAGATTTATAAAAAGCAGGAAATTACAAAAAGAAATACTCGGTGAGATGTTACCGGAGCTTTATCAACATCCGCAGATGGAGTTTGCCTCGATCCTGAATACAATAGGATTTGAGGAGATCAAGCCGGAAGATATTTTCGGTAACCTGGTGAGTCTCAGTAATATGTTCGGA
This sequence comes from Candidatus Cloacimonadota bacterium, assembly GCA_021108055.1. Taxonomy (GTDB): domain Bacteria; phylum Cloacimonadota; class Cloacimonadia; order Cloacimonadales; family TCS61; genus JACNIV01. The sequence continues at coordinate 1,671 of JAIORR010000178.1, read as the reverse complement.
CAAATAAAAAGATCTAATTCTGCTAATGCTGAGAAAAAATGGATAATGGGAAACCTTAGACAAATTGCCATCGGTAATATATCTTTGAGTGTTCTGGAAAAAGAAGTTGAAAAAACTCTTTCCAAGAAGGAGATGCAGAAATGATAGATATCTTCAAAGGTTACAAAGGAAAAGCTCTTTCTGTTCTCAAGCAATTCAATATCCGCGTATGGTGTGATGCACATATAAAAACAACTCGCGGAGATTTTTCCGGAATTATTCTTCCACGTGCAGAAAACGATGATAAAAACCATATAGTCTTGAAATTGAAAACAGGTTATAATGTGGGAATTAACGTAAAAAACATTACCGAGATAAAAGAACTTGGCTACAAAGAAGCACATTATAAAATTCCGGAAAAAGAGTTTCCGTTTACAGAAGGGAAAGCGAATATCAAACTATTCGGAACAGGCGGAACCATTGCTTCCCGACTGGATTATCGGACGGGAGCAGTAATTCCTGCTTTTTCTCCGGGTGAACTTTACGGTGCCGTACCGGAACTGGCAGATATCTGTAATCTGGAAACCGAAAAGCTTTTTGCTGTATTCAGTGAAAACATGGGACCGGAGCAATATAAGAAATTAGCCATTGCAATTGGAAATGAGATCAAAAAGGGGGTAGATGGGATCGTTATCGGACATGGAACAGATACACTCCATCACACTGCTGCTGCAATTTCATATATGGTACAGAATTCTCCCGTACCAATCGTTCTGGTGGGTTCTCAGCGTTCTTCCGACAGACCTTCTTCCGATGCAGCATTGAATCTTATTCATGCAGCTACCACGGCAGCAGAATCTGATATTGCAGAGGTTGTGGTCTGTATGTTCGGTCCTACCTCCGATGAATACGGCTTATTGCATCAGGGCACAAGGGTTCGTAAAATGCATTCTTCCTATCGATCTACTTTCAGAACGATCGGTGATGTTCCCATTGCCAGAGTTACAAGAGATAAAATAACTCCGATCAAAGAAGATTACAACCGCCGCCGTAAAGATAACAAAGTTGATATTCTTCCTTACTTTGAAGAAAAAGTTGGTATGATCTATTATTATCCGAATATGCAGCCGGATATGATCTACTCTATGATAGATAATGGTTACAAGGGAATCGTTATAGCCGGCACAGGACTGGGACATGTAAATAAACCGCTTTATCCTGCCATTAGAAAATGTAAGGAAAAGGGCATTCCTGTTTATATGACCGTTCAAACACTCTGGGGTTATGTTCATATGTTCGTCTATGATACCGGCAGAGACCTGATGAGTTACGGTGTTATTCCTGCTGGGAATATGCTACCCGAAGTGGCTTATGTTAAATTAGGCTGGGCTTTGGGGCAAACATCGGATATAGATAAAGTTAAAGAAATAATGATGACTCCTATTTCTAATGATATAACCAAACGAGAACCTTATAACGGTTATCTTGTTTATCAAGGTGGAATTCCGGAAGTTGAAGAATTTATCAGGAAAGTTCACAAATAACAACAATTCAATGAAATAGATGAAAAAAGGTTTTCAATTTCTGATCAGCAAGATTAATAACATAATCGAGAATTCTGTAACCTTGAACGAAAAACTGCAATTGATCTGTGAATATCTTCGAGATAATGTAAATTACTACGATTGGGTA
>JAIORR010000123.1 GCA_021108055.1 Candidatus Cloacimonadota bacterium | reverse complement strand
TCATAATAACTCCAACTTTTTGGTTCGCAATAACTCCATGCTTATATTTAATTTTTTCTTCTTCAATTTAAATTATCAAAATAACTCATTTTCTTACCTTGTTTTTCTAAAAACGAAACTGTTTTCTTGAGTTATTTATGTCAAAGAAAAGTTTTTTGGTGGAATGTTTATTTCCGGATTATGCAAACTATAAAAATTAAATAATAAAGACGTTAAATATTCTTATTTAATATGTTTGTTGTGTCTTGTTCAGATGTTAAATGGGATCAGTAATTTATTCCCACAAAAATAACTTGCCTGAAAACACTCGAATTTCAATTTGTGAAAAAATAATTTTTGGAGGTAGATCAAATGAGAATTCACAATTTCAATGCAGGACCTGCGGTTTTACCGGAGGAAGTTTTAAAAGAAGTTCAACAAAACATAGTTGATTACAAAGGTAATGGACTTTCCGTGATGGAAATGAGCCATCGTTCTGTAGAGTATGGAGAGATCATCGAAGGTGCAAGGGCAGCCATGAAAAGAATTATGGGGTTAGGTGATGATTATGCAGCTCTTTTTTTGCAGGGTGGTGCCAGCACACAATTCCTGATGGTTCCGCTTAATTTCTGTCCGAATGATAAAGTTGCCAACTATATCGATACAGGTGCCTGGGCTACCAAAGCCTGGAAAGAAGCAAAAAAGATCGGTAAAAAGTATCATATCGCAGCCAGTTCGGAAGATAAGGATTTCACCTATATCCCAAAAACATGGGAACTATCAGATGATCCGGCTTATCTTCACATAACAACCAATAACACAATTCGTGGTTCGGAGTGGAAGATCGATCCGGACGTTCCCGCAGGTGTTACGCTTATTGCAGATATGTCTTCGAATTTCCTCAGTCGTCCGCTCAACTTTAAAAAATATGATTTGATCTATGGCGGTGCCCAGAAAAACATCGGACCTGCAGGAGCAACTTTTGTCCTTATTAAAAAAAATATGTTAGACAGGATCAATCCGGGACTTCCAACTATGATGGATTACAAAACCCATGCAGATAAAGATTCGATGTTCAATACACCGCCTGCATTCAGTATCTATGTAATTGGAGAAGTGCTGAAATGGATAGAGAAAAAGGGTGGATTGGAAGCACTTGCCGTAAACAACAAAGAGAAAGCTGATTATTTATACAACATTTTTGATAATTCCGATTTTTATCGCGGAACAGTTGTGCCGGAAGATCGTTCTTATATGAATGTTCCATTCAGGCTGCCCACAGAAGAACTGGAAAAGAAATTCATAGCAGAAGCAAAGACCAAAGATATGATAGGACTTAAGGGTCATAGAAGTGTGGGCGGCTGTAGAGCTTCCATTTACAATTCACTTCCAATGAAAGCAGTTCAGTGCCTTGCGCAGTTCATGTTGGATTTTGAAAGAAAAAACAAGTAGATATTATTTGTTAGAAAAAACTTGCCTTCCGACAAGTATCGGATAGGCAAGTTTTATTATTAAAAAAGATAGAAACAGTGCAAACCTCACATCCTGCCACCCGTCTTGCATTCTTTACTGCATTTGCGGTAACCATCTACATTGTAGAAAGTTTTATTCCCAAACCATTTCCGTTCATGAGGATCGGTCTGGCGAATATTCTAATTCTTATCATTCTTCTTTCGGATGGTTTCAAATCTGCATTAATTGTATCTTTCAGCAAAACAATTATTGGCGGTTTTTTCACGGGAACGTTCCTTGGTCCCACCACGCTGCTCTCATTATCCGGAGGTATATTTTCTCTGATTATCATGTTTATCTTCATAAGATCAAAAGTACAATTCAGCATAATCGGAATCAGTATTCTGGGAGCCACAGCACATAATTTTGCGCAGATTTCTATTGTAAGATTGATCCTGATAAAACAAAATACAATATTTTATTTGACGCCGCTGCTGGTATTAATGGGAATAGTAACCGGCATAATTACTGGTTTTATTGCCAAAAAAATAATGGAAAGAAATGAAGTGTTCTATGAAAAAAGAAGTAATTAAATTTGTTTACATTTTTCTGTCTGTAACGATCTTTTTCGTTGGTATCGGGTTTGGTTTATTTTATCATTACAGCAGTGAATTGCCGCCATTATCCGAACTGCAAAGTTATGAGATGAAGGTCGGTTCGGAAGTATATGACCGCAACGATAATCTCATCCATATTTTTTATATGGAAAAAAGACAGCTTACAAAGCTCAAAGACCTGCCGGAATATCTTACAAATGGTATAATAGCTGTAGAAGATAAAAATTTCTATCATCATTGGGGAATGGATCTTACAGGATTTGTACGCGCGATCCTGATGGACATTAAAAAAATGGATTTTTCCCAGGGTGCCAGTACCATCACCCAGCAACTTGCCAGGAATATGTTCCTGTCGCTGGATAAGACAATTCCAAGAAAGATAAAGGAAGCCCTGCTTGCTATCAGGATTGAAAAACATTTTTCCAAAGATGAGATTTTAGAAATGTACTTGAATAAATCTCTATTCGGACCAGGCTTGTACGGCATCGAAGTTGCATCCCAGAAATATTTTAATAAAACAGCATCCGAATTGAACATCCCTGAAGCAGCATTACTAATAGGAATGCCGCAATTGCCGAGTGCTTATTATCCATTCAGACATCCCGAGCGTGCACTGCAAAGAAGAAATATTGTGCTTAGAAGAATGTTTGAAGAACATGTGTTAACAGAAGAAGATTATCTAACTGCCAAAGAAAGTGAGATCGAACTTTACCAGGCTAAAGGTAATTTCGAAGCGAAAGATTATTTCATCGAATATATCAGAAGAATTCTTGAAAATAAATATGGGACAACACGCTTATTTACAGGGGGATTGAAAATCTATACAACCCTCGATATGGATTTACAGGAATATGCAGATTCCGTTCTGAATATGAATCTTACAAAATTTGAGATAAAAAATGATTATGAATTCAAATATGCCGATTTTCCAGCCGATACTATCAATATTGTCACTCCCTATGTTCAAGGTGGTGTTTTCTCTATCGAAGCAGAAACAGGCTATGTGCGTGTTATGATCGGTGGCAGGAATTTCAATCACAGCAAGCTGAACCGTGTTATGCAATCTAAAAGGCAGCCCGGGTCTTCCTTCAAGCCGGTTATGTACACTGCGGCACTGGTGAATGGTTACACTGCCGCCACCGTCATCCAGGATGAACCGGTTTCTTTTATTCAATGCGATACTTTGTTCTGGAATATCAGGAACTATTCATTAAGGAACTTCGGTTACACCCGGCTTCGTGAAGGATTAAAAAAATCACGTAATATTTATGCAGCAAAACTTATTTACGATCTGAATCCGCGAAAAGTGATGGAATATGCAGACCGTTTTGGTATTACTACACCTGTGTATCCTTATTACACTTTAAGTGTAGGTTCTATGGAAGTGCTGCCATACCAACTTATAACTGCTTACACCACTTTCCCCAATAATGGTGAAAGGGTAAACCCGATCTATATTCGACGGGTGGAAGACAATAAAGGGAAAATACTGGAATCTAACCATACAGATAAAATTCGAGTGGTAAATAAACAGGTTGCCTACCTGATGGCAAATCTTATGCAGTCTGTTGTTAATGAAGGAACCGGTGTAGGTATCCGCTGGCAGTCGGGATACGACACGTTGGAATCTGTAACCTATAAATGGAATGCTGCCGGAAAAACAGGTACCACCGATGATTTCAGAGATGCTTGGTTTATTGGTTATAACAGGAAATTGGTTACCGGAATCTGGGTTGGATTCGATGATAACGCCAGTTTGGGAAAAAATCAATCAGGGGCAACAGCAGCCCTGCCTTCCTGGCCGTTCATTATGAAAAAAGCTATTGAATTGGATTCGCCATTGAACAGTCAGGGAAAACCTATAATAGATGGTTCCGGTTTGCAGTTTGAACGTCCGGGAGGTCTTGTTACGGTTACTATTTCCAAGGAAACCGGACTGCTTCCCAAAAATCCGTACGAAGAAACTATCGATGAAATATTTATTGAAGGAACTCAACCGAATCCGCTATCGGACAGCCTGAACTATAATTTTTATCCAACAGTATATAGAGAAAACGGCATGGATTCTCTCGTATTTGATATGGGTGGAGCACCTTATGTCTGGCCTGATTCGATTATCTATGTTCCAACTTACCCTGATTCATTAAAACCGGATTATATGGTTATGGCTCCACGGCATGAACCGGCTCCGATCGATCTTTCCGGTGCATCGATAATACGAAATAAAAAATATGTTACACGACCGGACAGCCTTCTGTGGAAAGGACCTAAGTGGCTGAAAAAAGCAGAAGATATCGATGCTATAGATTCGTTGATGGATTCTCTTCTTAAGGCAGAGTAAATGTTCTGGAATATCGCATATCTCATTATTTCCATTTCGGTTTTAACCTATCTTTACTATCTCAGGCTTTTTTTTATTGGTCTAAGAAATAGAAAAGAATCAGCCGATACATTTAAAAAAAAAGTGTCTGTTATTGTTGCTGCAAGGAACGAAGAAAAAAATATTTCTAAGCTGCTTACATCTCTGGTAAATCAGCATTATCCTGAGCATTTATTTGAGATAATCATCGCAGATGATGGATCGGAAGACAGCACTGCATCTATCGTAGAAAAGTTTGCGGAAAAGTGGGAGAACGTAAAGCTAATCAAAGTTACCAATAGAAAAGAAGTAGATTCTCCCAAAAAAAATGCTTTATCTCAAGCCATCGAAGCAAGCTCCGGTGACATCATTCTTTCTACAGATGCAGATTGTATTGTCGGGAAATACTGGATAAGTTCGATCATCCCAAATTTAAAAAACAGTGATATGGTCACCGGTTTTTCCAGAACCATGATCAAAGATTGGAAAAGATCGACATTACTTGATAAATTTGAACATTTTGATTTCGTTTCCATGTTTGCAGCGGCGGCAGGTGCCATTTCGTCGGGAAAATATTTCTCATGTTCGGGTCAGAATATTGCATATAAAAAAAAGTCATTTTTACAAGTAGGCGGATTTGAAAAAATTAAACATCTGATCTCAGGTGATGATGTGAATCTTATGCAGCTTTTCAGGAAAAACGGTATGACAGTGAGTTTCTCTTTTTCGCTCCACAGCTTCGTATATACTGTTCCCTGTACAAGTTGGTCCCGGCTTCTCAGTCAGCGAAGCCGATGGAGTTCCAATATGAAATGGCAGACTTCATTAAACCCGGAATTCTTTTTTTATCTTATTTGTGTTTTTTTCATTACGATATTACCAATTGTTTTTATATTTAAAGTATGGTGGTTTGCTCTCGGAATCATACTTTTAAGAACGATTTTGGAAATCGAATTCCTCAAAGTTGCTTTCACTGTTTTCTGTGAAGATAAAAAAAGGTTGCTATTTTATCCTGCCTGGTTAATTATACAACCTGTATATTTTGTTCTTATTGCTTTTATGGGAATAATGAATTTTTTTAAATGGAAAGAATAGATCGATCTTTCTTAAGATCGATAAGTTGAAAGTTTAGTCAAACGAAATAATAAAAGGGGGAAATATGTTCTCGAAGAAAAAAAGTATTCGCTTGATATTGCTTGTTGTTTTTCTGTTTCTTATCACGCTTGTTCTTTATGCGCAGGATGATTATAAAGTCTGGAAAAAGCAGCAACAAAACAGTTTGAGGGAATATAAAAGTGCTCAGGATAAGGCATTTGTAGAGTTCCTGGAGAAAAACTGGAAAAGTTTTGAAGCTTTCAAAGGAGAAGTTCATGATGATATTCCCAAACCGGATACAGTTCCTGAAGTTGAACAATCAGGAGAAAAGGATTTTCCCGAAACTAACATCGTAAAAGAAATTGAAGTCCCCAAAGCTGTCATCATGGCAGAAGATCAGGAGGTCAAGGAAAGCCTGGTCTATGCGGAACCGGGAAGTTCTCCGAAGATCGATGTGAATTTCTGGGGACTACCACTTGAATATAATTATACCAATAAATTGGAAGTAGCTCTGGAGCCTTTGAATGAGAAAGCAGTTGCAAATTTCTGGTATGTAACCAGTAATACAGATCATGAAAAATTTCTGCAGCAGGTTCAGGATTCCAGAGAAAAAATGAATTTGAACGACTGGGGATTCTGTTTGCTCTTGAATGAGATAGGCAAAACAATAACAAATGATTCTAAAAATCTTACTAATCTTTTCCTGTGGTTCATGCTCACAAAATCCGGTTATGAATCCAAGGTCGGATTCAGTGAGAATGATGTTTATCTACTTCTTCCCTGCAAGAATGTTATTTACGGTGTTTCATACATTATGATCGATGATAAAAGATTTTATGCGGTTGCCTTTGATAAGACAGAAAAACTATCGATATCCATTAATACTTACGACGGGAAATATCCAAATGCAGATGATCTGATCGACCTGGGAGTTAACAAATCTCCCAACATCAAAAAGACAATTGTAGAAAAGGAACTTAAATTCAGATATGAAAATGTAGTTTACAGTATTCCTGTAAAATATGATCAGAATGCAGCTAATTTTTTCCGTAATTATCCTCAAACAAATATGGATGTTTATTTCAAAGCTCCTTTATCGCCGGAAGCTACCCGATCTTTGTTTACAGGTTTCAAACCCATATTGGAAGGTAAACCGGAAACCGAAGCTGCGAACATCCTGCTCAGATTTGTTCAAACCGCTTTTGAGTATAAAACGGATGGTGATCAATTTGGAAAAGAAAAGTGCTTCTTCTCCGATGAAACTCTGTTCTATCCCTATTCCGATTGTGAAGACCGCTCGATCATCTTTTCCTACCTTGTAAGAAATTTATTAAAGCTCGATGTAATAGGTCTCGATTATCCGGGTCATATCTCCACTGCTGTGAAATTTCATGGTGAACTTGAAGGAGATTTTGTTGTCTTTGGCGAAAAAAAATACACAATTTGCGATCCTACCTACATCAATGCGAACCTCGGTATGGCTATGCCAAAATTTAAAGAAATTGAACCGAAAGTTATCGAAATAAGTGAACAGTAGTTTCCCATATTGTTTCCAAATCTGTAATTGGCAATATTTGGAAATAAGCGGAATGATATTTGAACAGGAGAATGGATGAGATATGTGATCTTTGATGATAATAAATGGAGTAATTTCTTTCCGATAACTTTTACCCGCTGTACAGGTGATCTGAGGGTGGGTATATTAAAGTTAAGGCAACGAATTGCCGGTTACTTTGGATTTTCAGAAAATAATATCATTACTTCTTCTTTCCTGGAAGGAATCTATAAAGAACGGCATGAGGACTGGAAGATAAATGACCTTACAAAGGAAGAAACGCTCTTTATAAACAGCAGGATAAAAATAAATAAGAAAATTCAAAAAAAAATAGAAAAACTTCCTCTTAATTCCTGCCTTATAAATAACAATGATGTTCTGGCTGCAAAGCTGATTCCCGCTGAAAAGAAAATATCATCGGAGGATATTTCCACGTTATTCGAGGATTTAAAAAAGATCGAGATCGATAGTGTTTTGCTGTGGGAATATACCTGGGAATTGATAAAGGAAAATCCCGATTATATCACCAGAGATTTCGAGGATTTCTTTTATGAAAAAGATAATTTCTTTGATACCGAACCAGGTATTACGATCATGAATCCATATAATATCTGGATCGGAGAAGGAACGATAATCAAGCCGGGTGCAGTGATCGATGCCACACAAGGTCCTGTTATCCTCGATGAAAATGCGAGAATAATGTCAAACGCTGTAATAATTGGTCCTGCATATATCGGAAAAAATTCAATAGTAAAAGTCGGTGCAAAAATATATGAAGGTACTTCGATCGGTTCTGTCTGTAAAGTTGGGGGAGAAGTTGAGGGAACGATCTTCCAGGCATATTCGAACAAACAGCATGACGGTTTTCTGGGTCATAGTTACATCGGGGAATGGGTTAACCTTGGAGCCGATACAAATAACAGCGACCTGAAAAATAATTACAAAAATGTGAAAGTTTATTTCTATCCGGAAAATAAAAAGATCGATTCTAAAAGTAAATTCATGGGTGCTATCATAGGTGACCACACAAAGACGGCCATATGCTCTGTGATAAACACGGGAACAGTGATCGGTGCAGGCTGCAACCTTTTCGGAAGAGATATTATCAAAGATTTTATTCATTCATTCAGTTGGGGAGAAGGTGCAGATATTACCGAATACAAAGAGGAAAAATTTCTTGAAACAGTGGAAATTGTGAAACAGAGGAGAAAATTGAAGCTTTCCAAAGAAGAAAAAAAACTTTTTGGAAATATTCGCAAATTAGTTATTGATTAAATTGTTAAGATAGTAATTCAGCCTTCAGAAAGTGAAGTCTTTTTCCCCTGGGTTGATAATAAAACATAGATATTTGGAGTATTAATGCAAGAATTGATAGAAGTGATTTTTCGCTCAGACAGGATAGGGTATTTTATAAATCCCAAAAATCTACAGATAGAACCGGATATGAATATAATCGTTAAAGCAGAACGCGGTGAAGATATTGCGAAGATTATCAATTGTTCGGTGTTTGATGAAGACTATGAAGAAAATTGTATGAAAAATGGGGTTGATAAAATTCATAGGATTGCAACAGAAGAAGATCTAAAACAGCTTGAAGCTGTTAAAAAAAAAGAAGTTAAAGCAAAAGAAAAATTTCTTGAAATACTAAAAAAACATCCGTTCGATATGAAACTTATAGATACTATTTATCAGCTTGACGGGAACAAATTAACTTTTTTCTTTTCTGCAGAAGGTCGCATAGATTTTCGGGAATTAGTTCGTGAACTTGCAACAGAATTTAAGACCCGTATAGAACTTCACCAATCTTCCGGCAGAGAAGATGCTCGCAGATACGGTGGACTGGGCATTTGCGGTAAACCGTATTGTTGTGTTTCATTTCTCAGAAAATTTAATCAGGTAACTATTCAGATGGCAAAAGATCAAAATCTGCTTGGAAATCTCTCGAAAATATCAGGACCATGCGGAAGGCTGCTTTGCTGTCTTCATTTTGAGGAAGAGTTCTACAGGGAAAAATCTGAGGAATTTCCCGAAATGGATGAAGAAATCATTATTAAAGAAAAAAAAATGTATGTTTCTAAAAATGATTACTATAATGATAAAATAGACCTTATCTCAGATGATAAGGAAAAAGTTACTGTAACTCTTGAAGAATATAAAGCAATTAAGGATCGATCGGGAAATGAATGATCATATTCTTGGTCTGCTACCGGATGAGATAGATAAAAGATCATATGCAATAAGTGAAAAAAGGTTTAGAAAAAACCAGATATTGAACTGGATATACAATAACCACGAAATAAATTTTCATAAGATGACAACCTTGCCTAAAAGCTCGAGAGAAGAGCTTTCTACCGTATTCGATAATTTTCTTCCTGAAATCATAAAAAACGAAATTTCTAAAGATGGAACGAAGAAATATTTGCTATCTCTTGTTGATGATAATAAAATCGAAATGGTACTCATTCCAAATAAAGAAAGAAATACTTTATGCATTTCATCACAGGTCGGTTGTACTCGCAATTGCAGTTTTTGTGCTACTGCAAGTATGGGACTCATCAGGAATCTGGATGTTTACGAAATTCTTTCGCAGGTGTATCTGGCAATTAAAGAACTGAAAGAAAACAAACTTACGAATATTGTTTTTATGGGAATGGGTGAACCATTGGATAATTTGGAAAATGTGATAAAAGCCGTAAGAATATTGCAAAATAAACAATGTTTCAGTTTCAGTCCGCGCCGTATTACCATCTCTACTTGCGGGATAATTCCCAAATTGATAGTACTGGCAGAAAGCGGATTGAAAATGAAATTAGCTGTTTCCTTGAATTCTGCCATCCAGGGAAAAAGAGAAAAATTGATGCCTGTAAGCAGGAAGTATTCTCTTACAGATTTGAAAAAGGCATTACTAAATTTTCGTCGGAAAACAGCTTTCTACATTACTTTCGAATATGTGATGATAAAAGATTTTAATATGGGAAAAGAAGATGTAAAAGCTCTGTTAAAATTTCTGGGAGATATTTCCTGTAAACTTAATGTAATAAAATGGAACGAGGTGAGTTCTCTACCGTATAAATCGCCTTCGGAAGAGGAAGTAACTGAATTCATTCATAGAATGGAAAGTTTAAGTTCTGCAGTTACATATCGCATGAGTAGAGGTTGGGATATTAATGCAGCCTGCGGACAATTAGCTGCGAATTACTGAAATTATTAGCTCACGGATGGACACAGATGAACACGG
>JAIORR010000253.1 GCA_021108055.1 Candidatus Cloacimonadota bacterium | reverse complement strand
GGATTTCTTTTACCAGTTCATCGATGGAATCAAAAGCTTTTTCTTCTCTCAATTTCTTATGGAAAACAACTTCCACCGACTGAGAATAAACATCACTATCGAAATCCAGGATATGAGTTTCTATCTCTTTTATACCTGTTTTTTTAAGCGTGGGACTATAACCGATATTCGTAACTGCTTGGTATTTGTTATTTAACAACATCACTTCACAGATATAAACTCCAATTCCGGGAATTAATTTATTTGGATCTGCGGGATGAACATTTATCGTGGGAAAACCCATGCCCCTTCCGATCTTGTGTCCTGTAATAACAGAACCGGCTACCGAATATTTTCTTCCCAGACATTTTGCAACATCGATCATATCTCCTTCCCGGATGAAATCTCGAATAAGACTGCTGCTGATTATCCTGTTATTTATCTTCAAAGGTTCAACAAGACTTACGGAGTAATTATATTTTGATTCATGATCTTTCAGGAACTGATAGTTGCCCTGCCTGAACCTTCCGAAATGTGTATCATATCCTGCAATGATCTCCCTTGCCCCCACTTCATCGATTATTATCTCTTTTAAGAATTGTTCGGGAGACATATCTGCGATTCTTTCATTAAAATCCAGAAATATCACATGGTCGATCCCGGATTGTTTGATCAATATTTCCTTTTTATCTTTTTCGGTAAGGAGGTAAGGAAAAGTCTTTTTATGGATCGTTTCCAGTGGATGATGATAATATGAGATCACAACCGATTCTCCACCAGCCAGGTCTGCTTTCTTTTTTAATTCTTTTAATACTTGTTGATGACCCAGATGTACACCATCAAAAGTTCCCATTGTAACAACCGGATTTTTAAAATTAAACTTTTTACAATTTTTCATATTAATACAATTCTCGGCTTTATTATACTTTGCTCGATGCCGGCAAAGCCAACACATTTCTCATTCATATCCAATATCATTATTTCATCCGTATCTTCGAAATCAACTTTAAACTGCCTGCCGTTTTTAAAATCTACTATTTCTTCCGAATTCAGATAATATTTCTGAAAATCTGTTAATATTTCGGGAAGTGATCGCAGACTTATTTTCCAATTTTCTTCGGTTAGCTTTTCCAATTCGACTGCATCTTGATTTTTTAATTCACCTATCTTTGTTCTGCAAAGTGTGATCGAAGTTGCAATTATTCCTAATTTTTCTGCTATTGTTTCTGATAACGAACGAATATATGTTCCTTTACTAACTTCGGTTCTGTACGTTATTTCCGGTAGTGAAAAATCGACTATTTCAAAACTATGGATTTTAATCGGACGAGTTTCCAACTTAAATTCCCTGTTCGCTCTTGCCAGTTCATAAGCCCTTTTACCGTTCACCTTAACTGCCGAGAATTTGTGTGGAATCTGCTTCGAAATATTCAGAATATCAGGAATTATCTTTTTAATTGTTTCTAATTTTATTTCCGGCAGTTCCTGTTCTTCAACTATCTTCCCCGTTATGTCTCCTGTATCTGTCCGAATTCCCAGCTTCATTGTTACAAGATATTCTTTATTTTTGCCGGAAAGTTTTTCTGCAAGGCGTGTAGCTTTTCCGATACAAATCGGAAGGAGTCCGCTGGCAAACGGATCAAGAGTTCCGGTGTGTCCTATCTTTTTTATTTTTGTAATTTTCCGGATTCTTTTTACAACATCAAAAGAAGTGATCCCGACCGGTTTGTTTATCAGGATGACGCCAAAATCGGACACTGCTATCTCCTTTTCTCAGCCGTTAAATACCCGAAGAATATCCAATAATTTTTAAGTTCCAAATAATGTATGAAAAAATCTGTGCTGTTTTAAATTTTCTGTGTCTGAATCCTGTTTTATTCATTTCAATTATCGAGTTGTTCCCGAATATCATTTAATATCATTTCGATTATGTTTTCAAGATTCTCTTTTATTTCGCATCCGGAAGCTTTTTGATGTCCTCCACCGCCGTATTTTGTTGCGATCCTGTTCACATCTATAAAGTTGGAACGCAAACTTAAACGATACAAATTCTTATTTATTTCCTGATAACAAACTGTAACTTTTACATTTCTTGTACCTTTAACCCAGCGTGTAAGTTTTGTGGTTGCTTCGTTGCCAAGCCTGTTGCGTCTGAGCATTTCACGGTTAGACCCCATAAATAGAACCTGATCATTATTGAACGTCCGGATGGATGACAGAACTTCTCCAACAAATATTATCTGATTCACCGGTTTGTTATAAATGAATTTTTCTGTAATATTTCCGGGAAAAATATTGTATTTCATTAATTTTGAGCAAATATCAAATGTTTCTGCATTTATATTTGAATTTAAAAAATTATCCGTGTCATTTATTATTGTAGTGTACATTGCTTTTGCGATATAATTGGAAGATTTCTCAGGAAGATCTTTTATCTCTTTTTCATACATATTGAAAAGGATCGCACCTACAGAGGTTATTTTCGTATCGATATAGGTGTCTGCTTCCGGGATCATATCTCTTTCAATATGATGGTCGATAGCAATTACCTTTTTTGCAGTAAAAAGCAATGGTGCACAAATTCCGATCCGTTCTTTCTCGTGGCAATCCAGAATTATGATTAGTTCATAAATAAGGGATTGAGAAAAAACTTTTGTTCTTTGAAAACCTTGAAGAAAGTCATAGGTATCAGGAGCTTCCACTTCCAATATGATATCTGCTTTTTTGTTCTTGTTTAAAAGCAATTCCTGCAATGCCAGCGAAGCGCAAAGTCCATCTCCATCGGGATTTTTATGTGTAAGAATGCATATCGATGAATATTTTTCTACAGCATTATCGAGGATGTTTTTTATTTCTGATAATTTTTCTATCTTCATTTTTATTCCTTTCTTCCGGATTCAGCATGTATCTTATCAAAAAGTTCATCCAGATGACGAGCTGTTTTCTCGATTTCATCATACTCAAATATCAGGTCAGGAACTATTCTCATGATCTTAGCTTCGGCTATTTCTCTTTTCAGAAAACCTTTGCTTTTCCTCAGAGAATTTAATACCTCTTCATTTTTCTTTTTATCCAAATGAGAAAAATAAACTTTAGCATGGGACATGTCATTTGAAAGTTTTACCGCAGTAATTGTTACCATTTGCAGGTTTTTATCACGAAGAGTGTAATTAATTATTTTGCTGAGAAGTTTAAGAAGTTCACTTTCCAATCTCTGGATGCGAATCCTTGCCATAAGCACTCCTAAAAATCTTACAAATTCTGTAAATTAGAATAATGTAGTGTTGGGATCACTCAAAAACATGGAACTTTATTATTCTGAGCTTTGACACTCTTATAAAATATAAAAATCCCGCTTGGTGTATTCTTTATTTATCAAAGTTTTCTCTGAATCTCTTCAATGATGTAGTTCTCGATCAGATCGCCTTCTTTGATATCGTTGTAATCTGCTATACCGATCCCGCATTCACTACCGGCTTTTACCTGTTTAACTTCTTCCGAATAGTGTTTCAAAGAAGAAAGCTCACCTTCATGAACAAGGATATCATTCCTGTAAAGACGAACTTTCCCGCTATTGGTAATAATTCCTTTTTCTACTGTTACTCCGGCAATAGTTCCAACATTCTTTATCTTGAAGACTTGTTTTACCATCGCCGTTCCAAGATATTTTTCTTTGAATTCGGGTGCTAGTAATCCCTGCATAGATAATTTTATATCTTCTATCGCTTCATAGATGATCTGGTATATTCTAATTTCAACTTTTTCGTCTTCAGCGGATTTCTTTGCCACACTATTTGCACGAACATGGAATCCTATGATCAAGGCATCTGAAGCGGAAGCAAGGTTTACATCGGCTTCATTTATCCCGCCAACTGCTTTATGTATTATATTTACTACCACATCTTCTGTACTTAGTTTCTGGAAAGAATCGCATAATGCTTCCACAGAGCCATCCGTATCACCTTTCACGATCAATTTTATCTCGGACATCTCGTGTTCTTTGATCTTCTGGAACAGATTATCGAGGTTTGTTTTTATCTGATATTTTTCTCTTTCCTTACGAATATGTGTTCTTTCCGCACTTATCTGACGAGCAGTCTTTTCATTTTCAACCTTATTTATAATATCCCCTGCTTTGGGAACATCATTCAAACCATAAATAATTGCTACATCAGAAGGATTCAATTCGGTGATTTCGTTACCTCTTTCATCTTCCATCTTCCTGATCCGTCCATAAGTTGCACCACAGATAACACTATCACTTTTCTTCAGTTTACCTTCCTGAAGCAGGACAGTAATAATAGTACCTCTTCGCTGGTCTTTCATGGATTCGATCACGATTCCCTTACCCGACACATCGACAGGTGCAGTAATTTCCTGCATTTCCGCTGATAAAATAATTGTTTCCAGAAGGTCGTCGATGCCTTCACCGGTTTTGGCAGAACATTTAGTCCAGAGCACTTCACCGCCATAACCTTCCAGCATCACTTTTTTCTTCATCAGATCGGCAATGGTTTTATCTATATTTGCATCTTTAAGATCGATCTTGTTGATAGCTACAATAATAACAACTCCTGCAGCTTTTGCATGATCGATAGCTTCAACTGTCTGCTGTTTAACACTTTCATTAGCAGCGACAACAATGACGGCTATATCCGTTACATTTGCTCCTCTTGCCCTCATGGCAGCAAAAGCTTCGTGCCCGGGAGTATCCAGAAATGTTATTTTCTTGCCTTGATAATCCACCTGATAAGCGCCGATATGCTGGGTTATTCCGCCGGATTCACCAGCAATAACATTAGTTGAGCGGATATTATCCAGAATTGCTGTTTTACCATGATCCACATGTCCCATCACAGTAACGATCGGTGGACGTGACTCAAACTCTGCATCACTTTCCGTTGGTGTTTTTTCCTCAAGAATTTCCGTACCATATTCTTCTTTGAATTCGACATTAAAATTAAACTCATCGCAGATCATTTCCAGAGATTCCTTATCCAACCTCTGGTTGATGGTAACCATCTGTCCAATCATAAAGAATTTGGAAATAATTTCTGTGGCAGCAACACCCATCATTTTTGCCAACTCGCTCACAGAGGTAAATTCATTAACAATTAATTTCAACTCGGATATTGATTGTTCTTTATCTTCTTTTTTATATTTTTTCTTTTTGGTAGAAGTACTTAATGCTTTTTTGATATTCCTTGAAATTTCGGCTTCTTCCAATTCAGTAGGAGTAAATTTCTTCTTTCTTCCACTTTTTTTAAGGCTTTTCAGTTTTGCCTGAAGATGTTTATTCTTTTCTTCAAATGATTTTTCTTTTTCTTTATCGTCTTTCTTGAATACTTTTTCGGGAATGACCGCAGGCTGATTAGGAGGTGTTTTCTCAGATACAAATTTAGCCTGACTTTGCTTTTTTTTATCTACTTTTTTGGAAGTACGTGGTACAGCCTTTTTTATCTGTTTTTCGACAAATACGGGAATCTCGCTTTTTTCTTTTATGACGATTTTTTTAGCTTTTTCCTGTTCTATTTTCTCTTCTTCTTTCTTCCTATTTGCCAGAACTATCTTTTTATGAATTGTTTTTCTATCAAATTGTCTCTGTTTAACAGCAGCAACTTCTTCTTTGAATTTAGCCCTTATCTTTTCAACTACTTCATCACTCACGGGACTCATATGGCTTTTTACTTCAAACCCCATATCTCCGAGGTGCTTTCTTAAAGCGGCAGTAGAAATTTTAAATTCTTTCGCTAACTGGTGGACTCTTATAGACATCATTCCTCCAAGTTTACACTAACAAACGGTTTATTCCTCTGGCAAAATTACTATCTTCGACACAGATAATTCCAATATCACGCATTTTAAATGATTCTCCAAAAAATTTCTTTGAGCCGAGCTCAATGATCTTTGTATTATAAGCATCAGCCATTATCTTCAGGTTCTTCCTGGTATTTTCTGCACAGTTTTGAATTTCCATTAGTGCAGGATCGTTCACAGGCACCATAGCCAAATTGCAGTTTACCTGCTTTTCTGGCAATATGCAATAAATTCAAAATTTTTTCTTCATCCATTCTTAACCTGCTTCTTTTTCTTTTTGGAAAACCACTTTTCTATTTTTTCCAAGCATAAATTCACATCACAAACATAATATCCCCGAGCTGCAATATTTTTACTGAGATCATAAACAACTTCACTGTTGGATATTACAAATCTGATAAGATCTTTCTGCTTCTTTTTCTCTTTGCAGATCACACATGTTCTTTCCGGAATATGACCCGCTTTTGATGATCTGTTCGACATTTAGAAATACTTGGATGATTCTTTTATCTTCAATGCTGTTTTCTTTCCCAAACCTTCAAGATTACATAGTTCATCGATGCTGGCTTCAAAAATATCCTGAACTGAAGTATAACCATGTTCCTTTAGAATACCCGCAACTTTTGAAGTAACACCATCAAGGTCGCTGATATGACTTGTGACCCTTCGTTCTTCCGATATTTTTTCTTCAAATTCTTCTTCTGTATAAATATCTAATTTATAATCTGTTAATTTAGCTGCCAGTTTAACGTTTTTTCCTTTCTTGCCGATAGCCAGGTTTTTGTTTTCTTCACTAACTATTATTCGGGCAAAATTACCACGTTCAGAGAGATATACCTTTTCCACCAGATCGGGTCCTATCGCATTTGCTATCAGTTGCTCGGGAGATTCATCCCAGAGAACGATATCTATCAATTCACCATTCAATTCGGTCCTTATAGATTCAATACGGATTCCGTGCGGTCCCAGGCAGGCAGCAGTTGCATCGATTTTCTTATCTTTAGATTTAACTGCAACTTTTGTTCTCATTCCCGGTTCACGGACTATTTTCTTTATTTCTACATCACCGGAATTGATCTCGGGAATCTCGGTTTCAAAGATTCTCATTACAAATTCGGGACGCGTCCGAGATAGTATTACAATTACATCATTTTTTCTTTTTCTGATATTAACAACGTATGCACGGATCATATCTCCGATCTTATAGTATTCATCCTCGATCTGTTCATCTTTTGGTAAAAGTGCATCTGTATAACCGATATCTATGATGTGACCATTGAATTCCTCTTTTCTTACCTTTCCGGAAATGATCTGGTGTTTCTGATTTTCATAATCATACATGATCTTATCTTCTTCCAGACTTTTGATCTTTTCAAGAATCGCTTTCCGTGCATTTCGAATAACCTTAGGTTCAAAATCTGCTATCGCCATCTCTATTGGCATTTTATCTCCAAGTTCTATGTCATTATTATATAGTTTTGCTTCTTCCAAGGATATCTCACCGAGAGAC
Source organism: Candidatus Cloacimonadota bacterium (assembly GCA_021108055.1). Classification (GTDB taxonomy): domain Bacteria; phylum Cloacimonadota; class Cloacimonadia; order Cloacimonadales; family TCS61; genus JACNIV01. The sequence continues at coordinate 3,001 of JAIORR010000253.1, read as the reverse complement.
ATATCACGTTCCACCACGATTTTATTAAACCTTGCCATTATCTTGTTCGTATCAAAATCTGTCAGTATTTCAAGTTCGTTTTCAATTAAAAGTTTTTTCGATACTGCCTGAAACAAGCCATCTTTAATGATCTCTGTAAGTTCTTCCCTATTGAGTTGTTTCAAATTAGCTAATTCTGTAAGAGAACTCATCAAGTTTGCACTCATAATTTCTCCTTGCTTGATTTCTTATAATCAAAATATGTTTTCGATCTTTTTATTCCCGAAAAAGAAATATTTTCGGTTTCTTCATTAAAATCCATTGTAATGGAATCCGGAAGAACTTCTTTCAGAATTCCGATTTTCGAATGATTTTTCCCGTTTTTCTCATAACTGATCTTCACTTTTTCTCCAATAGCACTTAAATAATGTTTCTTTAATTTCAGTTCTCTTTCCAAACCAGGTGATGACACTTCCAGAAAATATCTCTCATTAATAAAATCTTCTTCTTCAAGAACCTCAGCGATAGACTTGCTGATCTTTTTACATTCATCAATCGTCACACCACTTATCTTAGTTATAAAGATGATAATTATCAATCCCTTCGCTGCTCGTTTCTGCTCAATATCATAAAGTGAAACGTTGTGCTGAGCACAAGTATCTTTTGCTATCTTTTCAATTCTCTCAAACATAATTCCTTTACCGGTTTCTGCCCTTTATACGGATAAACCACTGAAAAACAGTGGTGCCGTATATTTATCAAAAAAATGCTGACCTTTCTTCTGTCAGCAAATTTTATGTGCCTTTTTTTTATTCCGGTTAAGAAAAAAAACAGACCGATATGTGTCAAGCAGATATTTACATCACGACCTTATATAACTTTATGATTATTCACTCCGTATATTTTTTTTATGTTAACAATCTTATTATCTACATCATAATTTGTTGATTTAATTGACAAAATTTACGCATTATTTGAATTAATATTATATATGAAAGAAAAGAAATATAAAATCGGAGTATGTCAATTTGAACCAAAATTATTTGATCTCGAATATAATCTCAAAAAAATGGAAGATATACTAAAACCCATAAATGCAGATCTCGTTGTCCTGCCGGAGCTGGCAGCTTCCGGATATGTTTTCACAAATATCGGCGAAGTAAAAAAAATTAGTGAATCTGCCGAAGATGGGGCAACTGCCGATCTGTTCAGAAAACTTGCTTCCGATAACAATACAAGTTACGTTGTTGGCTTTGCAGAAAAAGATGGAAACGATCTTTATAATTCTTCCATGCTTGTAAATCCGGCTGGAGACATTCATATTTACAGGAAGACTCATCTTTTTTTTGAAGAAAAGAAGTGGTTCACTCCCGGCAATACCGGCTTCAAAGTATTTAATGCAAAAGACGGCATAAAGGTCGGTTTGATGGTTTGTTTTGACTGGATATTCCCTGAGTCCGCAAGATCGCTTACGTTGAACGGAGCACAGATAATTGCTCATTCAACGAATCTGGTTCTACCATGGTGTCAACAGGCAATGATAACCCGTTCCCTCGAAAATCGCATCTTTTCGATAACTTCCAACAGAACAGGAACAGAAAGAAATGGAGGAGTAGAATTAACCTTTACCGGTATGAGCCAGATCGTAAACACGAGAGGAGAAATATTAAAGAGGATGAACACAACCGAAGAAGCTGTTTACGTTACGGAAATATATCCTGAAAAAGCAAATGATAAAATGATAACGGAACTGAATGATGCAATTAGAGATAGAAGACCAAAATATTATAATTTATGAAAAAATATCATATAACCGCTATCCTGTTCTTTGTCATTATTGTGTTGAATATCATTTTTGGGAATCAGGTAAAAGTGATCTATATAAACTCAGAATCAGAATTGGAAAAAATATTTCAAACACCACAGAAAAATATTGAGATCCACATGAAAAGCGGAAATTATAATTTAATATCAAAAAGAATAATCGACTTAACATGCGGAAACTGTGAAGACATGAATCAAAATGTCCCTGCCACTGCCGGTTTAATTATCACAGGGAAAAACATCAAGATCGTCGGTCCCAAAGATAAAACCGCTGTTATTTATACAAATTCCGGATATGGAATATTTATCAAGGATTGTAAAAATTGTGTTCTTGAAGATCTTTTCATCACTGGTGGGATCAGGGATACTTCTGCTTTTGCAACCGATGCAGCAGTTGTTGTAAAAAACAGCAATGCGATCATCAGGAATAACGTGATAACAGAAAACTTTGGTGATTCTCTTTTGATAGCAGAAAACATCGTGGGGATCATGGGAATATGCGGAAGAGAAAATTCCAGGATAGAGATCATCGGGAATAAAATCCTGCGAAATTCATGGGATGGCATCGCCCTCTATCGAGATGCTGAAGCTATTATCGAAGAAAATATCATAGACGGCATCGACAAAGCAGGTGGAAGAATTCCAAGAGGTGGACGCGGCGTGGGAATCGGAGTTACCTGGAACGCAAAAGCACGAATTAAGAATAATCTGATCAAACGTTACTGGAAAGGCATCGGTCTTTTTGTGAATGCAGATGCAGAAGTAAAAGGCAATATTATCGAAGATATAACAGCCTGGGGAATATCATTATGGGACGCAGGAAAAGGCGAACCGAAAGGATTGATCTCGAACAATATCATTTATAAATGCGGAGCAATGGGTGCTTCCATCACTTCTAAAACAGAAAAAAAACCCGGTTGTTTTACCGATAATATCATTATTCATACCGCCCAAGACCCTACTTATGATTCTTCTGATTATTATGGCTATCAATGCGCACTGGCAAAGCATTCCATTCCGGAAAAATTTACGATAGAAAATAACCTTTTCTATGATAACCATAGAGCAGATAAAGACTTTCCGGATTATGACATTCCCCTGGACGAATTTCAAAAAGAATTGAAATTAAAAAAAGAATGGATAAAAAAGATAACCGTTCTGGAAAAATCAGATTTTTATAAAAAGTTTATTGAATAAA
>JAIORR010000218.1 GCA_021108055.1 Candidatus Cloacimonadota bacterium | reverse complement strand
TATAGAATTAATAATGTGAGATCAGAGGTATATTATGAAATGGCGTTTTCTTAATTCCGGTAAATGTGATCCGGCAGAGAACATGGCAATAGATGAAGCCATCTTTAATGGAGTCATTAAAGGAACATCTTTGCCAACCATTCGTTTTTACGGTTGGAATCCGCCATCGGTTTCCTGCGGCTATAATCAGGAATTAGAGAAAGAAGTTGATCTTGACGCTGTTGCAAAATGTGGTTTCGGATTTGTCCGCCGCCAAACTGGCGGCAGAACTGTTCTTCACAATGAAGAAATAACCTATTCTGTAATTGCTCCCATAGCAGAATGTTTGAAAGGAAATATCATAGATTCATATTCTGAGATAAGTAGAGCTTTAGCAGAAGGATTGAAAATATTAGGGATAGACGTGGAATTTGAAAAAGGCTCTCTTTCTTCTCATCATCAACGAACAGCCACTAATCCTTGTTTTTCCAGCAGTTCCAGATTCGAATTGAATTATCATAATAAGAAGATCGTGGGAAGTGCACAGGTCAGATCAAATAATGTTCTTCTTCAGCACGGCTCGATCCTGCTTCATTTCAATCAAAGTAAAATTGCTGATGTTCTTCCCGGTTTAAGCAACGAGCAGAAAGCACGGATAAAAGAGTATTTCAACAAGAAAACAATTGCAATAAATCAGATACTTCCTTCTCCTGTTGATGAAGACAGGGCAATTTCTGCTTTGAAATCTGGTTTTAAAAAAACATGGAATAATGACAAATTTATTTTTTATGAAAACATTGAACCTTTTGAAAAAGAAAATGCTGATTATCTTGTGGAAACTAAATACTTAACAGAAGTATGGAATAAGCGTAAATAAATCTGACTAAAAGAATGAAAGGAAAAAATAATTGACATTAATTTTCTATTGAATGTTTTTGACTAAAGCTAAAATTTGAGAACGATAGGGGGAGTTATTAATGTATAGAAAAATTTGTATTTCAATATTGCTGGCACTTTTTATAAGTTTTTCGTTATATGCAGGTACAACAGGTAAACTTGCCGGAAAAGTTACAGATGAAAAAGGAAATGCTGTGCCATTGGCAAATGTAATTATTGAAGGTACCGAAATCGGTGCAAGAACAAAAGATAATGGAACATATATTATTATAAACATTCCTCCGGGAACGTATAATGTATTCTGTTCTCGTGGTGGATATGCACCAAAAAAAACCACTGGTGTAAAAATAAATCTGGACCTCACTACAATGATAAATATCACTCTGACAAAAAGTGCTATCGAAATAGAAGGATACGAAGTTACAGAAGCCCGAATAGAAATGGTGCAAGCCAGCAAAACAAATTCAGGAAAAACATTTTCTGCTGAAGCAATCGAAGATATTGCTGTTGACGACCTTGAAGGTGTTATCGCTATCCAAGCCGGTGTTTCCATAACAAATGGTGAGTTGCATGTTCGGGGTGGAAGATCAAATGAAGTCGTTTATACGGTCGATGGTATGTCTGTTTCTGATCCTGTTGATGGCGGAGCTGCTCTCACGGTCGATATGGATGCAGTTGAATTTACAGATGTGAAAACAGGCGGATTTACTGCTGAATATGGTAATGCCCAATCAGGTATTGTTAATATTGTCACCAAATCCGGGGGAAAAAGCTATTCCGGTAAGATCGAATTTATTACCGATCATTTGATTCCGGATATTGATAATTCAAATGAAGATGAAGTAAAATTTTCTATCGGTGGTCCTGTTTTAAGTCCATTGGTTTCATCGCTCAGAGATAAATTCACCTTTTTTATTAACGGTGCTGCAAATTGGTCTGATTCCAGATACAAAGATCATTATGTAACCGATCCTGTTAAAGAACTCAAATATCTTACTATCGAATCTTTCTCTACGAGTAACCCTTATGAAAACAGAGACGATTTCATCGGATTCGATCTTGGTGACAGGAATTTCAATAACTACAATGGCAATCTTAAAATGAAATACAAATTTAATCCAAAACAGAACCTGACGATTGCTGTTCGTGCCGACAGATCAAAATATAAAGCTTTTTCCTATTTCTGGAAATATAGCCTCGATCACTACACTGCCGGTGAAAGCACTCAAAAACAATATGTGGCAACTTATGATCATACTTTCAACTCTCAGACGAACCTGAAAGTAAAAGCAAGTTATTATCATAAAGAAATAGAACAAGGACCCGATGGAATTGCACGGGATTCCTATTTTGTATTGAACCCTGATAATTTTGACCCTTTTGATCCGAACGATCCTTACGCCTGCACAGGAATCGATTATTTAACGTTAGACGGACTGATCGGTGATGATAGTATCTACCCGTGGTCTATTATGTCCGATTCACAAGATAAATATATAACAGACTTTTTAAGTCCCGGGCATATCTCGGGTTTTAATGCAAAAGATGAAAACAGTGTAGTTACGTTTCGAACAGATTTTGAATACCAGTTTAACCAGATCCATGGTTTTAAAACAGGATTGGAAATAATGAAACACGATATAAAAAAAAACAGGTTAACAAATCCCTGGATACTCGATCAAAATCGTTATATTAACTATCTCGTTAATAATGCAACTCCAGCTTTCTGGTTCTATGATTTTTCCGATCTGGATTCTCTTGAAATAAATCAATATGTAGATGAATATAGTTTAACTCCGAAAGGAGAAAATTCTTCGGTATATTATTCTTCCTCTGATAATGGACATGACATATTAGAAGAATACTTTACTATAAATACATATAGTCTGGATGATTATTATAATGCTACTAAAGCAGCATCCGGACAGACAGACGGCTATGAAGCCGAACCATGGCAGGCTGCATATTATATCCAAGATAAAATGGAATGGGAAGGTATGATTGTTAACGCCGGACTGAGATTTGATTTCTGGTATCTCGGAGAAAAATATAAAATCCTTCAGGATGCGGGAAAATATCAATGGGAAGAATTCGATAAAGATAAGAAATACCAGATGATGGTTTCACCTCGATTGGGAGTATCTCATCCTATTTCCGAAACAGCCGTAATGCACTTTGCATACAATTATCAGAATCAGCTTCCGCAAATGCAGTATATTTTTACAACTGCCAGACCGGAAGATGCCCTTACAAGCAATTCTCAGATAGTTGTAGGAAAACCGAATCTCGAACCTCAAATTACAGTTACCTATGAAATAGGTCTTCAAAAGCAATTAAGCGAAGATTTTGGTATGGATATACAGGCTTATTTTAAAAATATCTATAACTATGTAAGCACACGGGAAGTTGTCGATCCTGACGATGAAACTATTACCTGGTTTGAATATATCTCGCAAGACTACGGCAGTGCCAGAGGAATAGATGTTAACCTGGAAAAAAGACTTTCCGGATTCATCTTGGGTACTGCTTCGTACTCTCTGGCTTGGGCAAACGGAAATAATTCCGATACGGTTATTCAATCTGAAACCATGAATCTCAGAGAATTCCCGCTTGATTGGGATATGAGACACAACTTCAGCCTTAATATTACATTCAGAGTTGGAAAAGGAGAAGAATATTATCTACCGTTTACAGATGTATTGGTTCCCGCCATTATTACAGACGATTTTTCTATGAACGTGTTCTACACAATTGCCAGCGGTAGACCATATACACCTATGAATGAAGAAGGTAATATTGCGATGGATACAAATAGTGGTAATCAGCCTTATACTGAAAATGCGAATTTTAAGATCACAAAAAAGATCGGTATTAATGAAAAGGCATTTTTAAAAGTTTATTTGCGTATTAATAACTTGTTCGACAAAAAAAATGTTAACTGGGTTTATGCAAGAACAGGTTCTCCATATTTAGATGGAGCCGATATTACAGAACCAAATAGTGATTATGTGGCAAAAGAAGTTCAATATATACATGATCTTTCTACAAAAAATCCGAGTGCAGTTACCCAGGGAAGAACTTTTTCCTTTGGATTTTCATTTAATTTCTAAAATAATTTAAGAATAAATTGGGAGGATAAAAAATGAGTAAAAGATTTTTTATAATATTAATGATCATGGCGTTTGCAATTTTTACAACAGTTGCCTTCGCTCAGGAAGAAGTGGTTGAAGAAACCACATCAGAAGAAATTTCGGCAGAAGGAACTGCTGTTGACGAAATTGCCGAAGAAGAAGCATTTGAAGAATCACCTCAATCCGGCGGTATGGAAATGTTCGCCCGTAAGATCGTTGGTAGCGGACTTGTGGATTTGTTCATTCAAGGCGGATTCGTTATGTATCCAATGCTTCTCTTGTTGATATGGGGTATTGCTACTATCATCTGGAAGATCATTTCTCTGAGCTATGCAAAAGTCAACCTTAAGGAATTTCTGGATAAAATTGTCCCATTAGTTGAAAGCAAGAAATATAATGATGCAATTAAATTGTGCGAAGAGACAAAAGGACCGGTTGCGGCAATTATGCATCTGGGTTTACTAAAAGTTGATAAAGGCATCGAAGCCGTAGAAAAAGCTATAGAAAATGCAGGTGTTATAGAAATGGCATTTCTGGAAAAAGGTTTTATCCCTCTTTCTACAACCATCAACCTTGCTCCTATGTTTGGATTCTTTGGAACCATCGTTGGTATGATCCGCGCATTTAGAGACATCGCTGCTGCAGGAGAAGTGGAACCTACTATCGTTGCCAATGGTATCGAAATTGCTTTGATCACAACTGCTGCGGGTCTGGCAATTGCTATCCCTATGCAATTCTTTAATAATATGTTCCTCGGTATGGTAGATGGACTTGTGATGGATATGCAAAGAGGTTCGGAAAAACTCGTAGAAACCCTTGTTGAGAATAAATAGGGGGGCTTGATGTTAAGCAGAAAAAGAAAAGATATGGGTGGAATTCCCACTGCATCGATGTCTGATGTAGCTTTTCTGCTCTTGGTTTTCTTTTTGTCCACTACCAAATTTGATATAAAGAAAGGTCTGGGTCTGGTTTTACCTCCTGCTTCCGAACAGGCAGATAAAAGAGTGAAACTGAAAGATGAAAATATTACAAAGGTCTGGATAGATTCCGAAGGTCAGATCACTGTTATTTCCGGTGGTATTGACGAACAGGTTTCTATGAATCAATTAGAAGCTAAGATACGGAAGATCGTGAAAGGTAACCCGGATATGGTAATTTCTTTGAAAACAGATAGAAAAAGTAAATACCAGAATATGGTTATTGCACTTGATAAACTGCAAGCTTCAGGTGCAGAGAAAATTTCTTTATCTACAAATTAGGAAGGAACTATGGCAAAAATAAAGAAAAGCGCAAGACCAGAAACTCTGATTCCCACCGCATCGATGTCGGATATTGCTTTCCTGCTTCTTCTCTTCTTTATGGTATCTACTGTGTTCGTAAGAGAAAAAGGACTGAAAGTGAGATTGCCAAAAGCAGTAAGCATACAAAAGATCCCTCGAAATCATTCTGCTACTATTTATGTAGATCAGAATGGAAATATTTCTATTGATGATCTGGCTGTTTCAATTCCCGATGTACAATGGGTAATGCAAAAAAAACTGATAGAAGATTTTAATGTTATTGCCTGTTTCCGAACAGATAAAAATACAAACTACGGGATCATGTCGGATATTTTAAATCAGCTTAGAGAAGCAAATGCTCTGCGCGTCTCTTTTGAAGCAAAGCTGAAAAGGTAGGTGAATATGCATAAAAGAATTATTGATTGGAAGGATGTTGCCGATAGTTACTATGACAAATCTGTCAGCTTAGCCATTCTTATTCTGCTGTTCGCATTTATCGTTTCACCTAAGATCGAGGTTAAACCCTTTAAGAGAGTTCTCAAAGATATTGTCTCTATCGATATCCCGCCGGAAATAAAAGAAAAGATCAAACCACCGGAAGAAACAGTTAAACCTGTTATCGAAATCGTTGTGGAAGATGACCTCGATAATGAAGATGACGAAGACATCGAAATCGTCGATACGATCGAAAAAACATCTCTCGATCCTTATGAAGAAATTGTATCTAATATCTTAGGTAATACTTCGAAATTTGCTGTATATGAAAATGCTCCGTTACCGATCAAACAGGTAAAACCCGTATATCCCGAATTTGCAAAAAAAAGCGGCATTCAGGGAGAAGTAATTCTGGAGGTCGAAGTATTTACAGATGGTTCCGTGGGAGCTATTGAAGTTGTGAAATCGCTGATGTCCGGACCTGGCGGCTTGGACGAAGCGGCAATAAAAGCAGTGAAACAATGGGAATTTTCTCCTGCAAAAAGTGGCGGAAAACCAGTAGCATGCTGGGTTACGTTTCCTGTTGGATTTAATTTAGATTAATAATGATTGGGGGAAAATATATGAAAATATTCAATGCGAAATTTCTGATAATAATTGCCTTACTGCTCTTATTCAGCAGTTATTCGTTCGCTCGTTCTGTAACCGGAGGTAATTCAGATAAAAAATTCGATCTTATCAGATACCACAACGTTGGAAATATCTGGATGAGAGTGAGTAACTATGGTTTCTTCGGTTCCGGAGATGATATCCAGCCGCAATGGCCCTCTCTCGAATATCCGGGAGGAAGCGGTATAGATTATCTATACCAGGGTGCTCTCTGGTTCGGTGCAAAAAAGATACGAAGAAATGCTTTTGGTGAAATATTATTCTGGGTAGAAGAACCGGAAAATGAATTCGATGTTATCCCGGAAAGTGACCCTGACTGGCAGCCGTATTTAGACATGGTGGTCGATACACTGGTTACTGTCGGCTTTGATGGTGATGCTGATCTTTATGAATTCCTGCCGGCATACAACCCGCTGGAAATATCAGCGCTGGGGCAGGAGTATAGCCTTTATAATATTGTCGATACAATTATGACCGCTTCTATCAGGAAACATAGAAGAGGAATCGATGATGATGCGGATGGACAGGTGGATGAAGACCCTGTTGGTTATGCTTTCCCGTTTAGAATTACTGAAGAATTGCCGTCTCAATTTGCAAGTTTCGGTGGAGAGTGGCTTTCTGATATTCCGGAAGGAAATTTTGGACCTGTTTATGCCCATAATGATATCTGGTTCCCTCTTGGCTTTGTTGACCTGAGTGATGAAACTAATACAAATTATAATTTTGCCGAAGTGAATGATGATGATGATGATGGGCTGAAAGATGAAGACGGTTACCCGGTTTCCGAACAGGATTTTATATCATTCTATTTTGATTACAGCCCTTTTGGTACCTCTGGTGAAAGAGACTGGGGTGGTAGAGCTGGGAATAATCATCACGGGGTATACGAGCAACTTCAGGTACGCATTCGCCAAATGAGTTATCAATGGAGTTATGATTATATCAAGAACCTGGTTTATGTCGAATTTAATATTACAAATATGTCTATACACGATGATTATCTTTATGATTGTGCAATGGGTATTTATATGGATTCCGACGTAGGACCCCAGGCTTATGATGGTGATACAAGATCACTGGATGATATCAGCAGTTATGTTGCAGGCTCAGGATATGAATTTGCATATACTTATGATGCAGACCAGGACCAGGGTTTAACTACCGGTTATGTGGGTTCAAGAGTATGTACACCAGATCCCGACTCACTTGTATTTGCCTGCTGGTATTGGAACAGGGGAGATGGTCCGGATGACGGTGATCCCCTGAATCTTAATCCTGATGGCCCAACAGCTAATGAAAAATACTGGCTGCTCACAGGTCAGAATCCGAAAAGTGATAGATATATTTCTTTACGGGATTATCCGAATTCTCAGATTAATGATCCTGATGATACAAGATACCTATTTGCGTTCTACGGTGATATGCAGGGATTGGATAACCCCACAACCGGTTCATGGAACCTTGCACCAGGCAAAACAATGAAAATCGTTATTGCCGTATTCCCTGGTGAATCTATTGTAGAACTTAAAACACAATCTGTCTGGGCAAAAACAATTTATGGACAAGCTCAAACCTTAACTACTGTTATAGAACCCGATATATTTATTCACTACGAAGCTCCCGAACCACCTGCTATTCCTAATATGTTTGCGGAACTGGTTAACGATGGAAATGCAATCGATGTATATTGGGACAATGGGTCTCAAATGGTAAATAGTGATAATAAAACGGTTACAAATGAAGATATTGGATGGCGGGATGATCCCGATGCTATTGGTCTGGATTCCCATATTGACAGGTATGCTGAACAGCTTGCTGAATATGGTTATTTTCCTGAAGAATTCGCTCCTTCGGATAGTGCATCATGGAATAATAATGCACTAGTTAATCCATGGACAGGCGACAGACTTCGTCACGATTTCCAGGGATATGCATTATGGGGAAGATCCGGAAGCGGTTCGCAGGAACACTGGATGCTTATGGGTAGATGGGATAAAAAAGAAACAACCCAAGATGAAGCAGATTACATTGTTAATCTCGGAACAGATCATTATAAATATTTTGGCGGCAGCGGTAGTGATTGGTACAAAGATAATGGATTACCAAATCCTGCTTACAATTTTGCAACCGAAGAAGATACTCTTTATTATCATTTCGATGAATTGTATAAACTTATTCCTTACGAAACAGGTGATGAAATATATGGCAATCCTCTTTATGATGCAGATAAAAAAGTAGAGGATATCCCCTCTGGCATATATAATTGGAGTGATGATGATCAATCCCTATGGTTCAAACATCCGGATATAAGAGATGATATATACCTAAATATTTACGATGACAAACTTATCCCGCTTAAAGATCATCTCGGGCAAAACTATGTTGATAGTCTCGGTGTAGAAGATGAAGATCATATAAAAGATCGTCTTTCCAGAAGATATTATTCTGCACGAATTAACAACCCACCCAAAGGTATCGAATATTATGTTGCTGCAACAGCATGGGATAGAGGAATTCCCAGCGTAGAACTGCAATCCTTGGAATCCGGACGTGATGCAGATGCGAACATGAAAGTCTTGTTCCCGGGTCCAAGTTCAAAATCCAAGATGGATAATATCTATGTTGTCCCGAATCCATATGTGGGACAAAGTAAATTCGACGGTAGAAGAAGTGGTGATGAAAAAGGTGATAAAAGCCGTCGTTTATGGTTTGTAAATATTCCGGAAAGATGTAAAATAAAAATATTTACATTAGCCGGTGACCTGGTGGATGTAATTAATCATAATGGTGCAGAATCAGAAGATATCATTTCTATCAGCAAGGCTGCCGCAAACGGAGTGGTTGCAAGTGGTATTGCTTCCTGGAACCTGCTCTCAAAAAACAACCAGATCATTGCAGCCGGCGTATATCTTTTCTCTGTGAAAGACCTTGACTCCGGCGATATTAAAGTCGGAAAATTCGTAATAATAAAGTAATTATATAAGGGGTAAAATATGAGAAAATATATTGTGTTGTTACTTTTATTAATAATGATCCCGGGATTGCTTTCAGCAAAGATATTTGCAAAAGCAGGAACGGCAGGTCTCCAATTCCTGAAAATCGGAATTGATGCACGAGCTATCGGAATGGGTGAAGCTTATACTGCTGTAAGCGATGATATTTCTTCTGTATATTGGAATCCTGCCGGATTAGCGTTAAAATCTCAGGATCAAATTCTTTTCTCGCATACAGAATGGGTGGCAAATATCCGATATGAATATATTGCAGCTTCCAAAGTTACCGATCTTGGCTCTTTTGCCATAAGTATGGCAATATTACATATGGATTGGATGGACGTTACAACTGAAGAGGAGTTCGGTCCTACAGGAGAAAAGTTTACAAATAGCGATATATCTGCCGGCATCACTTATGCCAATTCATTTACAGATAAATTCTCGTTTGGCTTTACCTGTAAATATCTTCGCGAAAATCTCGATGAGTATGATGTTAACGGATTTTCTGTTGATATGGGTTCATTATACAATACAGGCTGGAATAATCTTACGATCGGAATGTCTATGAGAAATTTCGGCCCGGATGTGAAATATGATATTGATAATGACGGTGACGGTAAACTGGATGAAGATGTTTTCGACCTTCTGGATAATGACGGCGATGGTCTTATAGACGAGGATAGAGAAGAAGTAGGATTTAAACTTCCAATGAATTTTTCTCTGGGTCTTGCTGGAGATATATACAGAGAAGATGGACAGGTTCTGATCGCTTCTGCACAATTAGATAATTGTGTGGACAGGATGGAAACGTATAATGTGGGTTTTGAATATATGCTTGGAACTTTCAAGATCAGGTCTGGTTATCAGTTCAACTATGATGCTGCCAGTTTCTCTACAGGATTTGGATGGACAATTCCCGCCAGTTTTGCAATAATAAATCTTGATTATTCATATACATCGATGGGAGATCTTACGGAAAGTTTCCTTAAAACACCGCATAGATTATCTATAAAGCTTTTGTATTAAATAAAAAGCACAAAAAAACTAAAAATAGGGAGGAAAAAATGAAAAAGTTTTTTGTTGTGTTAGT
>JAIORR010000165.1 GCA_021108055.1 Candidatus Cloacimonadota bacterium | reverse complement strand
TTTATTTTCAGAAAGCAGTTTTTCACCTTTTTCGCTGTTGGAAAGAATTATTATTTCATTATCTTTCAAACCAAAATGCACATCACTGGCAGATAAAGAAAATTTATCACAGATATTGCAGACAGGTTTTAAATCTTCTGAATTCCAAATATTTTCTGCTAAAATTTTATCGAATTTCTTCTCATTATTTTCAGGATCAGCAATATAATCCTGCATCGGAAGCGCACCAACACAATCATAGCTGAATAAAATCACATCTTTCAGTTCTATCTGTTTCAATTTTGTGAGTTCGATTGTTGCTCGAATTTCGCAAGGTCTCATCAGAACTGCGATCTTAAATTTTCCTTTACCTTTTCTGGTGTATCTTTTCAGAGCATTGGCAGCATTGATCGGCATAATCGGAGCTATCGGATTCATATCTTCCAAATGATCTATATCTTTTATCAGAATCCAGGCATAAGAATCTTTGGAAGGAACCTGCATCGGCATCATCACAGCGTCAATAAGTTCTGATTCCATTGCATTCTTGAAAAACTGCATTATTTCTTTGCGAACTTTCTCCGATGTCAGTTTTGTTCCTTTACTAGAAACTTTCGTCATTAATTCTCTCCTCTCATTTAAAATCACAAATTACAATTTCCAAAAAACAAATAAATCACAAATACAAATAATGAAATAACAAACGAGCTAATTTTTTCACTTCGATTTCTCTAAAATTGCTGAAAATATCTTTTTCAACTCATTTGCTTCTTGAATCAAATACAAAGCATCATCAGCATTTTTTAAATTGTTTGTTTCATTAATCAATCTAAGCCAATAATTACTTTCCTTTGCTTCTTTGCGACTAATTTTTATTCTCATCACAAAATCTTTTTTACTCAAAGCTTCATTTGCTTCTCTATAATTTGCTCCTACAGAACCTGAAGCCCGGATTACTTGCTTTCCATCTTCTATATTTGCGATTGTCTTTGGAAGAGTTTTGATAAACAATCTAACATTTTTACTAAACTGAAATGTTCTCTCCTCCAAATTATATACTTTTTCTGAATTTTTGATATTATTCATAGATATTTATCTTGTTTCGAATTTGTAATTTTGTTTATTGATATTTATTTGAAATTTGCTATTTGTTATTTGGAATTTTGTAATTTGATATTTCATCTAATCGCTTCCTTCACTTCCTGGTAAAGTTGCGGATTAGTGAAATGTTTGGTTCTGATGGAACCGGAAGGACAACTGCCCACGCAATTTCCACAACCTCTGCAAACCGCTTCATTCACAACGGATATTCCTCTCTCATCATCAAAATATATCGCATCGTATCCACAAACCTGCAAACAGGTTTGACAACCAGTGCAATAAGCTTCCAGAATTTCAGAAACCATAACTTCGGGAATGATCTTTTCTCCTGGAATTAACTGCGTGAAAATCTTACCTGTAGCTGCTTTTGCCTGTTGCATCGCATCGATAATGTTGGCTGGCCCTCGTGCAGAACCGATTATAAAAATCCCGTCTGTTGTGGCTGAAACCGGATTTATCTTCTGATGAACTTCCTGGAAATATCCTGTCTCGTGGAGATCGATACTCAGCAATTCCGCAAGTTCTCCAGAATCTTTTGAAGCTATCATTGCAGGAGCCAAAATCACAAGATCACTTTCAAGCTTACCTTTTTTATCATTGATGTCAGTGTATTCCACTTTTGTACCATTTACAGAAATTCAACACCTTTTTCCTTTATCTTATTATAAAAATTCTGACTGTTCTTATATGGAAGATTCAAATATTTGATGAGATGAGTTACTTTGATATTCGACGATTGCTCCATAAGATAATTTGAAATTTTGAGCATATAATCACAGCATATCTTGCTGCAAAATCCAACTTCTTTCCTGCCAACACAATGAACCAGAGTAACGGATTTCGGTTCTTTTCCATTTTTGAGAGTTATCTTCTTATTTTCTGAAAACATTCTTTCTGCATCTAGAGAATTGATAACATCATCTTTATCTTCAAATTTGAATTCAGGAAGTTTCTTTGAATCGAAAAATTCGTATCCGGTTGCAACTACAACCGCTCCAGCTAATAATTCCGTTGTTTCATCCGGGTTTTCTGTGCTCTTTAAGACAACCTCAAAATTTCCCATAAAACCGATGAGCTTATCCAGAACCGTCTTAGTGAAAACTTTTATATTATTATTTTTTTGAACATCAGAGATCTTTTGTTCCGGTAGAAATACAGCTTTTCCACCAAGATTTTCTTCTTTTTCGATCAGAAAAACCTTTCTCTTTTCACCGGCAAGGTTCAATGCTGCTTCCATTCCGGCAATTCCACCACCGATAACCAGAACATCCGGATTGCTGTCCAATTCCTTTTCAAAAAGCGAATCCTGGTATAAAACGCGGTTCATTCCTGCGTGGATATATTGAATTGCTTTCCGGGTCGCTTCCTCTTTATCGGGAATTATCCAGGCACAATGTTCGCGGATATTCACAATCCTATATAAATATGGATTCAACTGCGTTTTCTTGCAAACATTTATGAAAGTGGTATCGTGATCCCGCGGTGAGCAGGCAGCACAAACAAGATGGGTTAATTTATTCTCGTTTATCTCTTTTTCCAAAAACTCTTTACCTTCATTGGAACAAAGAAGTTTGTGGTTTTTTATTACAAGTTCTTTATCTTTGAAATCTTCGAGTTTGGAAATTTCATCCATTATTTTTTCAATATCGACTTTTGAAGCAATGTTCGGACCACATTCACAAACATAAATTCCTATTTTTTCACTCATATCATTTCCTTAATTGGCTAAATTCAAAGTGAATACACAAGTCTATCTGAATTTCCAATGATGAACAAGGAATCTCGAAGTCCCAAAAAATAGCCACTGACTTACACAGACTAACCACTGACTCTTTTACCACAGAGCACACGGAGAGCACTGAGAAAATCTCCTCTTGAGAGGAGTCCGGCTTTAGCCGGGAGGTGTGTCCATTCATAATTCATCATTCCTTGTTGGATATTCGATATTCATTTTATTTTCTGAATCTCGAAGTTTCTATTTTTTATTCTTTTCATCATTTTTCCTAGCAGTTTCTATGCTTTTAACAAATATTGAAATTAACTCATCTGTTTCAGTGAGTAATGGAGAAAGTTTTTCTTTTGGAGTTATCAACTTTGCTCGCATAATTATCTTTAACCAGACATCAGTTTCCCGAAGTTCTTTCAGCGCAATTTTCATCTTATGAATAAAATCTGCTGTTGATTCTGCACTTTGGGCTTCTCCATAATTCGGTGCTGGTGAAGTTCCACTTTTTAATATCTGTGAATGAATATGATTACCTGTTTTTGTATTCGGCAGAGCTTCAGATAGATTAATAATCCTTACTGCATAATCTATTAATCTATCCTGCAAATCAAATTTTCTTTCCTTCGACATTCATTATTCCTTGTTTGATATTGGGTATTCAATTTCACTCATATTATTTCCTTAGCTTACTGATCAAGCAGCGATAAAATTCCTGCCACTGCAGCTTCCGATTGTATTACTGAACCCTGAATATCTTTGGGTCCTTCAGCACATCCTGCCACAAAAACTCCGGGTCTGGAAGTTTCTACAGAACCGAGATTTGAAGGCTCGGTTTCTATAAATCCAAAAGAGTCACGTTTTATTTCTAATGCTTTTGACAATTCTTCGATCGTATTAGAAGGTCGCAGAGCATTTGCCAGGATCACCATTTCAACCAGGATCGATTCTTTCGTTTCTTTTCCATTAAAATAGGAAACTTCCAATTTCCCGTCTTTTTTTGTAATGTTCATCTTTTTTCTATCAGACTGGAAAATGAATTCCGAATCGTGTGATTTTGTTTCATCAAAGAATTTTTGATATGATTTATCTGTCAGGCAAATATCAGAATAAATATTATAGATTTTTGCATCGTGTAAATTATGTTTTATAAAACGGGCGTGTTTGGAAGAAGACATACAGCAAACATTAGAGCAATATCCTACTTCATCTCTGCCAACGCAATGAACGATAGCAACCGAGTCCGGAGTCTTTTCCGAATCACGAAGGAAAAGCTTTCCTTCTGTAGGTCCGTTTGAAGCAAATAATCTTTCAAATTCAAATGCAGTATAAACTCCAGGGTATTTCCCGTAACCAAGATTTTCTAATTCCTGCACATTGAACAATTCAAAGCCTGTGGCAACGATTATTCCGGTAACATCGAGTTTGATCTCTTCATCTTTCTGGGAAAACTCTATTGCACCAAACATACAGGCTTCCACGCATTTATTACAGCTTTTATCCTTTCCATTAAGGTGAAGACACTCAGAAGCATCGATCGCAGGAACATTGGGTAGTGAACCGGAACAGGGAACATAAATTGCCTTTTTATCCATCAGATTTTCTTCCCATTCATTTTTAAGAACAACAGGACAGACCGGGTAACAAGCTCCACAGCCAAGACAGGCTTCCAGACTCACATATCGTGCTTTCTTCCTGACAGTGACTTTAAAATCTCCCGGTTTACCGGTTACTTTTTCTACAGTGCTCAAGGTCAGAACTTCAATATTGGCATCCTGAAGTATCTCCTGCTGGATCGGTGCAACAAGGCAGGTAGAGCAATCCATATTGGGAAATGATTCTTCATTCTTGATTATCTTCCCGCCAATTATGGGAAGATTTTCAACGAGATATACTTTCTTCCCTGCCTTAGAAAGCATCAAACTTGCTTCCATTCCAGCAACACCGGAACCGATAATTAAAACATTTTCTGGATTATCCATCTGGTTTCCTTAAATGATTTTGTGTTTTTCAAAAAAAATATTTATTTCGAGTGATGTGTTTTATTTTCATATATGGCATTAAAGATGAGTGTCTGATTTTATTGGATTCGGACCGAGTTTCCTGATCTTTTCGGAAAACTCGTTCACGACTTCTATATATCTTTTTCCTTCTGAAGCAGAAATCCACGAAAGTTGAATCCTTTCAGGATCGATATTCAAAGTTTCAAATACTTTTTTTAATAAAGCGAACCTTCGTCTTGCATAATAATTACCAACCTGGTAATGACAATCTCCGGGATGTCAGCCTGCAACCAGAATTCCGTCTGCCCCGCTGAAATATGTATTTAATAATAAATTATGGTCAATTCTGCTGGAACACATAACACGCACAACATTAAGAGAAGAATCAATTTCTTTGCGGGAAGCTCCTGCCTGATCTGCTGCTGCGTAAGTGCACCAATTACATAAAAAACCAACTATTTGAGGTTTATAATTTTCTTTTTCCATCTATCCTCATTTAGATATATAAACATCGGAATACGCCAAGGCGTACAAGTATTCAGCTTGCTGATCTTCCGATTGTTTTAAGACCCAACATTCCGAGGATTCGGCAAGCCGAAACATTCGGAAGTTAAAAAAAGGAGTGCATAAAAATTATACACTCCTTCAATGTATTAAAACTGGATTTGCGCGGAGTGAGACCCCGAACCGTCATCCATACAGAAAAGCAATGTTTTACCTGTTCTATCGCACCAGGCTTTGATATCTACAGGGAATGACGGGCAATCTGCTTTAACTTCCAGAATATCGCCAGCTTCCATAGTAGGTACTAATGCAACAACTTTAAGAATGGGTTGCGGGCATTTCATTCCCAAGCAATCTAATTCTTTTACAGCCATAAATTCCTCCTATTTTATTTTTTAGAATGATAACGTTAATTGAGCACCTTGAGCTTCGGCAACAAATGTTGTAGCTCCAACTATTTCGCAGCCTTCGATCAGGTCTTTTTCTGTTAAACCGTGAACTTCAAATCCAAGCTCACAAACTAGAACGCGTCCACCAAGTGCCATATAGCCTTCAAACAACTCTTCAAGATCAGGTAATGCCGGTGCAGCTTTGTTAAGCTCTGCGATCTTTCCATCCACAAAAACCGGTAATCCGCTTGGCAAAACAAAGATGAAGACTTCATCTCCACAAGCTAATGCAGATACTGCGATCGTCATAGTTGGATAAATGTTTTTTGGTTCAGAACCGTTTAATGTAATTGCAACTTTTCCCATATGATTTTCCTCCTTAGTTTGTGGACTTTCATTAAATATTCTGCTTAAGTGTCAAGGAAAAAAGTTTATTCTACTTTCTATATAAATTCATAGCAACTGTAACATTAAATATTTTACTGAACAATTTCTTTTTATCAATTTCACTTGACTTTTAAACTCAAAAAAAAGGAAAGATGCAACTCGATAGATAAGGAAAAAATTGATGTTAAGAATAAAAATTAACGGAATTGTTCAGGGTGTGGGATTTAGACCATTCGTCTATAAAACTGCAATAGAGCTGGGTTTAAAAGGATATGTTCTGAATTCGACATCCGGGGTTGAGATTGAAGCCTGTTGTATGGAAAAGAATCTGGAATTATTCATCGAAAGAATAAAAAAAGAACATCCGCCTGCTGCATTTATCAGGGAATTTCATATCGAGGAAAAGGAAGATGTTCTCTACTCGGAATTTACCATCCGACAAAGCCGGAATAGAAAAGGTTCAACTCAAATTTCTCCCGATCTTGCTGTTTGTGAAGATTGCACTAAAGAATTATTTGATGAGTCCGATCCACGTTTTAACTATGCTTTCATAAATTGCACAAATTGCGGTCCACGCTATTCGATAATTGAAAACACACCTTATGACCGTCCGGTAACTTCGATGAAAAATTTTAAAATGTGCGACTACTGCAACGGTGAATATACCGATCCCCTGAATAGAAGATTTCACGCTCAACCCATCGCCTGTCCAGCCTGCGGTCCTCGATTGAAATTTCTAACTAAGAATTTTGAAGAAGTGGAAGGTGACCCGATCTCAAATACAATTAAGTTTCTTAAAGAAGGAAAAATAATCGGAATAAAAGGCATCGGCGGATTTCATATTGCCTGCGATGCTACGAATTTTAAAACTATTTCCGAACTACGGAAAAGAAAAGACCGTCCGCACAAACCTTTTGCTGTGATGTGCTATCTCGAAAAAATGTCTGAAGTTGTAGAAATAAACGAAGAACAATATGAATTATTGAAATCTCCTGCAGCACCGATAGTTATTCTGCCAAAAAGCGAGCACCCTCCTGTTTCCATCCGGCAGTTGCCGGAAAACCTTGTTCCCAAGTCCCAGCTTGGGAACACAAATCATTCCCATCCGTCAGTTGCCGGATGGGAACGAGAAAGAATTGATGATTTGGAACGAGATGAAAGTAGAATAATCGCAGCAAACGTTGCTCCTCAGAATCCGAACCTGGGAGTTTTCCTGCCCTACGCTCCTATCCATTATCAAATTCTCAGCGAAGAACTTCCATACCTGATAATGACTTCCGGTAACTTCCACGATGATCCTATCGCTGCAGAGGAAAAAGAACTGAGTGGACTTTGTGATTTCTTCCTGACCCATAATCGTCCCATTCTGAACCGTAGTGATGATTCGGTGATACGTGCTTCCAAGCCGCAAAATGTGATGATGCGAAGATCCCGCGGATATGTTCCGTCACCGATAAAACTTCCCTTTAAAACCGTTCAGACGCTTGGTGCCGGAGCAGAACTTAAAATTACTTTTGCACTCAGCAAAGATGATTCATTTTTTCTTTCACCATACATTGG
This sequence comes from Candidatus Cloacimonadota bacterium, assembly GCA_021108055.1. GTDB lineage: Bacteria > Cloacimonadota > Cloacimonadia > Cloacimonadales > TCS61 > JACNIV01. The sequence goes on along the minus strand of JAIORR010000165.1, from coordinate 3,045 downwards.
AAATAGTGGCAGCAAGCAAACATTGGATTTTTACACAGATACACTGGAAAAATATAAGAAATGGTTCGAGCTTGAACCGGAACTGGTAATCTGTGACCTGCATCCGGATTATATGACCACCCGGTTCGCAGAAAGCACAGGTCTGCCTCTGAAGAAAGTCCAGCATCATCACGCTCATATTGCTGCTGTAATGGCAGAGCATCACCTGGATGAACCGGTTATCGGTATCGCTTATGACGGCACCGGTTACGGAACAGACGAAGCCATCTGGGGCGGTGAAATATTCCTGACAGATTACGCAAAATTTGAACGATTATTCCACCTGAATTATATGCCGCTTCCCGGTGGAGATGCCGCCATTAAACATCCCATCAGAATTGCTTATGCATATTTATTGGCATCCGGAATTGACCCGGATTTCTTAGAAAATATCTCCGAAATCGAGAAGAGAATTATTTCAAAGCAGATAGAAAATAAATTCAATATTTTCCGGACTTCCAGTATGGGAAGACTTTTCGACTGTGTAGCTGCAATGCTCGGTCTTTTTCCGGAAATTACTTTTGAAGCTCAATCTGCAATGGCATTGGAATTTCTAAGTGCAGATAAAAACATTTCAGGTAAAGACAATTATCCTTATAATCTGGAAAAAGATATGATAGACATTATCCCTTTGATCCGGGCTGTCGCGAACGATGTTCAAAGAAAAAAACCTCTACATAGAATTGCAGATAAATTTCATAGTACAATTATTAATTTCACATTGGAAGCAGTTAAAAAAGCACACAGGAAAACAGGGATAAGAAAGGTTGTCCTTTCTGGTGGAGTGATGCAGAACAAAGTCCTTCTGGAAGGGATCGGCAAGGTTTTAACGAAAAATAACTTTACAGTTTTTGTACCCTCGATTTTACCCCCCAATGATGGTTCGATATCTGTTGGTCAGGTGGTAGTGGGAAACAAGAAATTGAATATTGAAAATTGAATATTTGGAACACGGATTTACCCCGTGAAATCCTGCAGAACAGGAACAGCAAAGCTGTTATTTCACAGGGTGAACACGGATAATGCGGATTTTCACAGATTGGACTTGACTTGCAACGAAGTGTGAGTTAAGAACAATCAGGACTTCTCTTTAGAGGAGATTACACACCTCCCGGCTAAAGCCGGACTCCTACGCCTAAGGCGTATAAATCTCAAGAGGAGATTTTCTCTGCATGCCAATGCGTAGTGAAACGAAGACTGGTGCTCTCCGCCTGCCCGGCGTATCCGGCAGCTGCCGGAGAAGACTGGTGAACTCTGTGGTTAAGAAATTAGTATTTATTCGTTATTAAAAAAGGAAAAAATATGTGTCTGGCAATACCGGGAAAACTAATAAAAAAAGAAAATGATAAAGGCATCGTAGATCTGGGTGGTGTGAATAAAGAGATATTACTTACATTCATTCCGGAAGTTAAAGAAGGTGATTGGGTCATCATTCACACCGGATTTGGATTGAACATTATTTCCGAAGAAGAAGCAAACGAAACTATTGCAATATTAAAGGAAGTTTATGCACCTGAATAATTTTCAAAATCCTGAACTTATCAAAAAGATCGTCACCGAACTGCAGGATTGGAAAAAGCCCGTTAAATTTATGGAGGTATGCGGTTCACACACGATGGCAATCGGTCATTGGGGAATCCGAAAACTTCTACCAAAAACCATTTCTCTGATCTCCGGTCCCGGCTGTCCGGTGTGCGTAACTCCTTCTTCCGTGATAGACTCACTGATAGACTTGAAAGATGTTACCATCGCAACTTTCGGAGACCTGATCCGTGTTCCCGGAAATAAAGGACCGTTGGAACAAGCACGTGCAAAAGGTCTGGATGTAAGGATGATATATTCGCCAATGGAAGCCCTTGAGATGGCAAAAGAAAAAGAGATCGTTTTGGTGGGAATTGGATTTGAAACAACTATTCCCGGAATAGCTTATACTATTTTGGAAGCTTCCAGACAAAACCTGAAAAACTTTTCCGTACTTCCTGCTTTTAAATTAGTTCCTCCGGCTCTGGATGCACTTCTCTCTGCTAAAGATACAAATGTTAATGGATTCATCTTGCCCGGACACGTAAGTGTGATCATCGGTTCGGATGCCTACAATCTGCTTCCGGAAAAATTCGGGATCGGTGGAGTAGTTACAGGATTTGAACCGCTGGATATTTTAGTGGGAATTAAAAAACTCATCCGGCAGATCGAGTTACAAAAGCCCGAAATCGAAAATGAATACAGCAGAGTTGTTTCTCCATCTGGAAATCTGCAGGCTCAGGAAATAATTTATAAAGTATTGGAAGTGGAAGATGCTCTCTGGCGGGGATTGGGCTGGATACCAAAATCCGGTCTGGGAATTAGAAAAGAATTTGAAGAATTCGATGCTACAAAAAAATATGGAATCGAAATCATGGACACAGAAGAACAAACTGGTTGCAGATGCGGTGATGTTCTGAAGGGAAATATAATCCCACCGGAATGCCAACTGTTTGGAAAAGTATGTAAACCGAATAATCCGATAGGACCCTGCATGGTTTCTTCGGAAGGAAGTTGTGCAGCGTATTATAAATATGAGAGATAATTTAGCTCACGGATCAGCACGGATTAAACGGATAAAAAATGTAACCACAGAGTACACGGAGAACACGGAGAAAAAGGTAAGAATGCGAAATCACGAATAGACACGAAAATTATAAATAATCCGAATCTGTCCCCCTTGGGAAGGGGGAATTAAAGGGGGGTTCAAATTCTCCAATATTCCTTTATAACTTCGTGTCTTGGTGTTGAAAATAAGTCCGTGTTTGTCTGTGTTAGTCAGCCTGCCGTGGCGTAGTGTAACGAAGACAGGTGGCTAATTTCTCTTTGTGCCTTAGTGTCTTGGTGGTAAAAAAATGAAAAATGAAATAATAACTCTTGGTCACGGCAGCGGTGCCGGGCTGACCCGTAAACTCATTGAAGAAGTGTTCGACAGGAATTTCAAACTTCCTACACTCGATGATGCCGTTGAAATCGAAAACCGCA
>JAIORR010000135.1 GCA_021108055.1 Candidatus Cloacimonadota bacterium | reverse complement strand
GCCCGCGAAGCTGCAAAATTCGACATGAAATTGGAAGAGATAGATTGGATAGAATTGCAACCCACAACGAAAACCGAATTCGTCGGTTATCGATCTAATGACGCTTCCTGCAAAGTTCAGAAATATTTCATAGATGATGAAAATAATGTAAAACTAATTGTTGATAAAACACCATTTTATGCTGAATCCGGTGGACAAGTAGCCGATATTGGCAGAATTTATAATGATGAATGCAAGATAAAAATTTCTGATGTGAAGAAAGAGAATGATGTTTTTATTCATATCGGAAAACTGGTTTCCGGTGAGATCAACGAGAAGGAATATACTGCTGTTATCGACGAAGAAAACCGGAAGAAGATCACCTGCAATCATACTGCAACTCATCTTCTTCACAAAGCACTCAGGGAAGTTCTGGGAGATCATGTTCAGCAGAAAGGATCTTTCCTGCACCCGGATCATCTCCGTTTTGATTTCACTCATTTCCAGCAGGTTTCCAAGCATGAACTTGATATTGTGGAGAAAGCAGTTAATGCCAAAATAAGAGAATGCATTCCTGTAAAGACCGAATTAATGAATATTGCTGAAGCAAAAAAAAGCGGAGCTATTGCACTCTTTAGCGAAAAATACGATGAACAGGTTCGAGTGGTTTCCATTGGAGATTATTCCAGAGAACTCTGTGGTGGAACGCACCTGAGTTTTACCGGAGAGATAGGTCTTTTCAAGATCACATCGGAATCTTCCATTGCTGCCGGAATCCGCAGGATAGAAGCTATTACCGGAGAGAAAGCAGAGCAATATGTGAAGATATTGGAAGACGAGATCGATGAGATCGGACGTCATTTGCATGTATCCTCAGCTTCTGTACTGGAAAAGATACAGAAAATGATTTCAGATAATAAACAGTTGCATATCCAATTAAAGTCCGTACGGGTTAAATCTGCCGGCAGTGCTATCGATAATCTTATCCAGAAAGCGATAGTTGTTAATGGTGTGAAAGTGGTTGCAGCCAGAGTGAATGTGCCAAATCCTGCTGTAATGCGTCAGGTCGGTGATCAGTTGAGGGACAAACTGAAATCCGGTATCGGGCTGCTGTTCGCTGAAATCGGCGGGAAGGTTACCATTATTACAATTGTAACCAAAGATCTTACGGATCGCTATCATGCCGGAAAGATCGTAGGAAAAGTTTCTGAAATCGTTGGCGGAAAAGGTGGAGGTAAGCCGGATATGGCTATGGCTGGCGGGAAGGATGCATCCAAAATCGATGAAGCTATCAAGAAAATTCCAGAGATACTGAAGGATTTTAATTTAACACCGAAAACACCGAGCATACCGAAAAATGTGTAATGTTATTTAGAAATAGAGAGGAAAAATGACAGAATTGCTTTATTCAGATTTAACAGAAAAAATACGGCAAGCAGCTTTTGAAGTACATCAATATTTTGCAGATTTAATAGTTGAGAATAAAATAATTATCGAATTAAAGGCAATTTCCAATCTTGAAAAATTCATATGGCACAAGTGAAGAATTATCTTAAGGCCACTAAAATCAAATTAGGTTTGTTAATAAACTTTGGTACTCCACAATTTAAAAGAATTATTTTAGGTTAGATCGATGCTTTCAGTGTTTTTCGGCGTTAAATTATTATGAAAAAAATCCTCATTCTTCGTCTCAGTTCGATCGGTGATATTGTTCTCACCCAGCCGGTGGCAAAAGTTCTTCGGGAAGTTTATCCTGATGCAACCATCGATTACCTTACAAAAGAATCTTTTATTGGAATTGTGAAAGCTTTCGGGCGCATAGATACAATCCATATCTGGAAAAATAAAAAAGAGATTCTAAGAAAATTAAGAATGCAGAAATATGACCTGGTTATAGACCTTCATTCCAAACTGAATACATTCATCATTAAATCTCTAATTCGAGGAAAGAAGACCGTAACATACAACAAAAAACATTATCTGAGGAAAAAAATAGTAAAAAAATTTACAGGGAAATCGATAACTTCTACAGTTGAACTCTATTTTTCTGCATTAAAAAAAATTGGTATTACCGAACCAATTAAATATCCGGAACTTTATCCTGATAAATCGGAAAAAATCTCGATGGGAAAAAGATTTCCGGGAAAAAAACTGATCGGCATTTTCCCGGGAGCTTTGCATTCCACAAAAATGTATCCACTAGAGAAATTGGCAAAATTCATCGATTCTATTCCTTCCGAATGGAATTGCAAATTTATTATTCTGGGCTCAAAATCAGAAAAATTTCTTTCAGCAGAATTACAGGAAAAAACAAAAACCGATCTGCATGATCTTTGTGGAGAATTTAATATTTCTCAGCTTATTTCAGCCATTAACAATATGGATGTCGTCATTTCCAACGATAGCGGTCCGATGCATATCGCTGCCGCTCTTTCCAAACCTCAGATAGCGTTGTTCGGAGCAACACATCCACGCCTTGGCTTTGCTCCCCTGAATAAAAAAGCTGTTATAATATCTTCTAATATTTCCTGCCAACCCTGTTCATTGCATGGCGCAGCGATATGTCCTAAAGGGCATTTTCTTTGCATGAATTCAATTTCTCCGGAATTGATAAAGAAAAATCTGGGAAAAATCATTAACTAAAAAAAATCAGAAATCCACAAGCAGATTGTAAATATTCTTTACACATAAAAACATTGTTGACAAAATTTATTCAAATTTCTTTTTATCACTTCATTCTACTCGATAGATAAATGATTTTAGGAGGGTAAGATCAAAGAAATTGAGAATGAATTATCAAAATTTGTGTTAGTAAATAATGAGTTATTAGAAAATATATCAGATAAATTACAACTGAAAAAAAGTCAGATAATTGAAGTAGTAGGAGAATCAGGTTCCGGGAAATCTTTTGTTTTCAAAGAGCTTTCTAATTATCTAATAAAAAAAGAAATATCATTTTTACGATTTGTTCCTTCTTATTTTAAATACAACCAATTCGAGGAAATCGTTAAATTGATCACCAATATAACAGATGAAACTTTTCATGATATTATTCTGCAAGCTCAACAACTTGAAATAAAAGAGAAATACGATCTATTCTATTTGTTTTCCGAGAACCTGGATAAGAAGAAATTATTTCAATCAAAGATCGTTATTATTTATGAAGGTTGCTATCTCGATGAGTACACAATTGATTTTATTCAATATCTTACTCAATATTCTGCTGAACATGATATTCAATTTGTTATTTTTAACAGGAAAGAAACTTTTCCTTTTTCCGTATCTATCCAAATACCGATCCCCAAAGCTGAAAATATTCGTCAAGTAATCCAGAATATACTTTCAAAACAGAAATCGGAATTTATTTCCGAGAGTGAGATCATTTATAATATTTCCAAAGGTAATCTATTTGTCATCGAAAATATCCTGAGAGATCAACTTCAGAAAAAGAAGACTATTGATCTTAGTGCGTTCATGGATAAGAAAATAAGCATAAATACGATATACCTGCAAATGTTTAAATATCTTGATCCATCTCAAATCGATCTTCTTATTACGATATTTTTATTAGATACTGAAGCAGATTTGAAAAATTTAAAAAAGGTCATAACTACTAATTTATTGAATAAAGACCTGAAATTTCTTATCCAAAATAGAGTTATTCACGAAATTGACAATAAATATTTTATAAAAAAAATTAATTTTATTAATGAATATTTTTTGAATTTATCCAAAACAAAAAGGAAAAAATATTATGAACCTGTAATTAAAATATTGGATAAAAAAAAATGTAGAGATTTTTGTGTAAAAATTAATGATTTCGATGAAACACAAATAAAGAGTATAATAAATAAACTGACAGAACTAAACGATCATTCCACTCTCCTTGAATTGTATAAAATATATTTGGAAAAAATTGATAATTCAAAAAGAAAAATATACATTTATTCAAAATTGGGCATTATTAATAAAAGACTTGGGAATTATGATATTGCAGCAGAGAATTTCAGACTGTCACTTAAACTTTGCATAACCAATTCTTTACCTGCCGAAGACATTGTGTTCTATCTTGCCGAAACTCTTTATTTAATGAATTCTACAGCATTTGCCCTTGAAATTATTAAGAAATATTCTTCCACACCAAAAGATAAATATGTTCATTGCAGAATTATTCTTTTGAAAGCAAAGATATTAACGGAAATAGGGAAATTTGAAAAAGCCTTAAAATCTGCTGATGAAGCCTTCCTGATCGCAGATCAGATCAAAGATACGAATATTCGCTTCCAGTTGAAAGCAGACTATAAAAAGATAAAAGGCAAGACATTCTATCATACGATGGATTGGACAAAAGCCGAAACTGAATTTGAAGACGCCGAGAAATTTTATAGTAACATAAACAATATCGAAGGACTTGCTGCTATCTATAACAATCTTGGAGTAGTAGCTATGGATCAGAAAGACTGGAAGAAAACGGAAACTCTTTTCCTTAAAAGTATTGAATATGAACGGAAACGATTTAGTTTGAACGGAATATCCATAACTTATAATAACCTTGGAAGTTTGCTCGAAGATCAGGGAGATTACAACAAATCATTATTTTATCTGAATGAAGCCTTAAAGATCCAAAAATTATTAAGTGACAGTTACAATATGACGGACACTTATCATAATATTGGTATTACTTATACCGATCTCGGAAAATATAAAGAAGCAGAAAGATCATTTAGTTCCGCTTTAGAAATGGCTATAAAATTTAATATTGATAGGAATATAAGTGCCGCCTTAAATGGCTTGGGAGCATTATTCTTTAAATCCGGTGATTTTTCAAAAGCTATAGATTATTACGAACAGGCAATAAAAAAATCCAAAGATAATAATTATTATTCAGGGCTATGTTCGTCCTATAATAACATTGGAGAATTATACGAGAAACGTGGTGAATATAACATTGCTTTAGATTTTTATTCCAAAGGTAAGGAATTATTAACAAACTTTTCCGATGATTTTCTGAAAGCAGAACTTTATGGAAATCTCGGCAGTGTGCTTACGGCATTACATCAGTTTAAAGATGCATATAAATATCTGGTAGAAAGTTATGACTTCTTTAAAGAATTGAATGCAAAAGACAAGATCATCGAAGGATCACAGAAAAAAGCTTTTTATTTTATTCAAACGAGAAATTATGAGAGTGCAAATTACTATCTGGAATCTGCCTTAAAACTTGCAGAAGAAATTGGAAGTGATGTCCAAATCGGAAACTGCCATTACCTGAAAGCGATTCTGGAGAAAAAAAATCCTGAAATTGCTCAGGAATTTCTGGAAAAAGCTATTGAGAAATTTATTAAAACGAAAAACAATTTTGAATTGGCAATGGCAAATTACGAATATGCATCTATTCTTCTGGAAAAGAAAGAATGGGAGCAGGCTTTACAGATTCTGCATGATAATAAAAAATTAATACAAAAATTCGAGGCGATCAAATTCCTGGAAAAAAATGATGTTCTTATTAACAAGATCAATAAAAATTATGCTATCGAACTAAAAGAAACAAAACTGCAGGAATCAACGCTGAATACATTTTATGAGATCACACAGGAACTTAACGATATAACGGATTTCGATATCCTTATCGAAACTGCCTTGGATAAACTGGTCGGATTTGCAGAAGCAGATGGTGGGATATTTACTTTGTATAATAACCGGATGGTAAAAGATTCATGGGAATATCTCATACAGAATAATTTTTCGACAGAAGATAAAGATTTTCAGCAATTAATGGACATCGTACAAAAAACGTTTGACGATGGCGTTAGTTGTAATAACAAACAACCTCATTTTGCCCCGGAATATAATAATATTATTTCATTTCCCCTTATGATCCGAAATGAAAAAAAAGGTGTGATCTGTTTATTCACAAAGCATGGGTCACATTATTTTACCGAAAAAATGTTCAATCTTATCAGTGCTCTTTGCAACCAGATCGTTGTGATCGTGGAAAATATTTCCTTTGCTAACCTTCAAAAATCACATGAACTTATCAGGGAAGAATTAGCTGCATCCAGTACTTTTGCAAATATTATCGGGAAGAGCAAAAAAATACAGGATATCTTTAGAATGATCGAAAAGATAAAAAATGCTTCCACAACGATTTTATTGGAAGGAAGTAGCGGGACAGGTAAGGAGCTTATTGCCCGTGCAATTCATTTCAACAGTAATCGCAGAAATAAGAAATTTGTTGCGCAATATTGTGGAGCTTTGCCCGAAACACTTCTTGAAAGCGAATTATTCGGTCATATAAAAGGTTCTTTCACAGGTGCAACCCACGATAAAAAAGGATTGTTTGAAGTTGCTGACAGCGGAACTTTCTTCCTCGATGAAATTGCCGATATCAGCCTTTCAACTCAGGCAAAATTACTCAGATTCCTTCAGGAAGGAGAGATAAAAAAGGTGGGTTCGACGCAAACTCAAAACGTTGATGTCAGGGTTATCTGTGCAACAAATGTTTCCCTGAAAGATAAAGTTGATAAAGGCGAATTCAGGCTGGACCTTTACTACCGTCTTAATGTTATCAAGATCACCGTTCCTTCTTTAAAAGAAAGAAAATCTGATATTCCACTTCTTGCCGTTCATTTTCTTGATAAATATTGCAGGAAATTAGAAAAAAACATCAACGGCGTCACAGATGAGGCTATGAAGTATATGATGAATTATGATTGGCCGGGAAATATCAGACAACTTGAAAATGAGATAGAACGCGCAGTAACTCTGTCGGAAGACGAGTCTTCAATTAAATCTTCGGATTTATCAGAAGAGATATTCCGTTTCCAGGATAACATCGAAACCATAAATCTCCTTGAAGAAAAGTCTCTGAAAAATGCTGTCGAGGATCTGGAAAAACAAATGATAGTTAAAGTGCTTGAAGAAACCGATTGGAATCAAACGAGGACTGCTGCAAAACTTGGATTGAGCAGGCAGGGTCTGATCAAAAAGATGCAGCGTTATAAACTGGGAAAATAATTATTCTAAAAATAAAGATAAAGGATTTTTTGCTATAATTTATGACAGACGTACAAAATATGGATAAACTGATAGATTTTGTTGCTCTCGATATCGAAACCACAGGATTCGATTTCCAAAAAAACGAGATCATCGAGATAGGTGCGGTTAGATACAAAGACGGAAAACCTGCTGAAGAATTTTCCGTATTCATCAAACCACGAAATCCGGTTCCGCAATTCATTAAACAACTCACACACATTACAGATGAACAATTAGCTTTGGGGCTGTCGATAAAAAAGGCATTGCTTTCTTTAAAGGAATTCATTCAGAAGGATATCATCGTCTGCCATAATACTCCTTTCGATATTGGTTTCCTAAATGAAAAATACAAAAAAGCAGGCTTTCCCAAACTGAAAAATAAGACTCTCGATACCCTCGATCTCAGCAGGATATATCTTCCATTCATACTTAATCACAAGTTGGGAACAGTTGCAGATCATTTCAAAATTGATCTTTCCAATGCTCACAGGGCGATATTCGATGCAAAAGCAACAGGTGAAATACTTATCTGTCTTCTTCGATTTATCGATAAAAATATTCCTTTAAAATTAAATCATAGATTACTGGAACTCTCATTTTATCTTCGCTTGAATATTGGTTTGTCATCTTTCCTGGAAAAAATAGTGGAATACCAGAAGAAGAATGCCCTGCTTTCCAAACAGAAACCGGAAATCAAATTTCATAATAGAAATTATATTGAATATGATCCCCAAAAAATAGAAGAGATCACCATCGATGAAGCATTCAAAAAAGATGGTTTGTTAGATAGTAAATTTGATAAATACGAAATACGTGAAGGTCAGATAGAAATGTCGGAAGCAGTGCTTTCCAGTTTTAATAAAGATGAATACTTACAGGTCGAGGCTGGAACGGGGGTCGGGAAGTCGCTTGCATACCTGATCCCGGCTATTATTTATTCTTATAAAAACGAAAACAGAAAGATCATAATTTCCACAAATACAAAAAATCTTCAGGAGCAATTATTTTTCAAAGACCTTCCCACAGTCAGTGAATGCGTGAATATTCCTTTCAAGGCAGCTTTATTAAAAGGCAGAAGGAATTATGTGTGTGAAAAGAAATGGCTGGAAACCGCGATGGATATGGAGCGTCTTTTCTCGCAGAATGATGTTCGTGCTTATATGAATCTGATAGTCTGGAAAGAATACACGAAAACCGGTGACATTTCCGAAAACAGCTCGTTTAATACAAGTCGTGACGGCAGTGTATGGAAAAAGATTTCTGCTGATTCTTTTCTTTGCAGGGGAAGAAGATGTCCTCATTATAAAAGCTGCTTCCTGATGGATGTTCGCAAAAAAGCTGAGAACTCGAATCTGGTGATCATTAATCATCACCTGATGCTGGCAGATATGCAGACAGATAACGCCACACTTGGAGAATTCGAGAATATGATCATCGACGAAGCTCACAATCTTCCGCATATTGCACCGGCAGAACTTGGGATCAGCTTGTCTTATATCGATTTCAATAATTTCTTTATGCAATTGTTTTCTGCCCGCAAGAAATATCAATATGGAATACTGGTCGGGCTGAAAACAGCAGCAACGAAAAGCAGTTTTCCCGGCAAAACAGAATTCATAGAAAAAATAGAAAACATTATTAAACAAATAGAAGATAACAGGAAAATATTCTCTGAGCTTTTTAAAAAAGTTGGTGATCTGGTCAAAGAAAAGGGAAGTTATGGGAAGCTGAGAATAAAGAATATCGAAGATTATGAATTCATAACGGAATATCTAACAAAAATAATAATTTTCTGGCAGAAGTTTTCCAGAAATATCATGCAGATCATAGACCTGCTTTCTAAAGTGAATAAACAGGTTTTTATCGATCACTCAAAAAATACGGAAATATTGGAAAGCATTCAAAAAAGGATCAGTGAATTTCACAATGCACTTATTGCTTTGCATAATCCGGATCTGAAAGATTACGCATACTGGATGGAGAACTTTCACACCAGCGATGAAAAATATCCTTCCGGTATTTTAATTTACTGTCCGCTGAATGTGAATCAGATCTTTAATGATAAACTTTATTCACGTGTAAAATCCATCATCTTTACTTCAGCCACGATCGCAATTCGGAATAAATTCAAATATTTTGCCAATAGAATGGGACTTGATCTATTGGAGGAAGGATTTGTTCAGGAGCTTGTAGTAAAATCTCCATTCGATTTTACAAAACAGACAATGGTACTTGTTGCAGGTTTTCTTCCTGACCCGAAGGACAAATTTTTCTCTGCTCAGAGTATCGAAATAATTCGGAAATCCATAGAGCTATCAAAAGCGGGAACGATGGTTCTTTTTACTTCATACAAAAATCTGAATGAAGTTTATGATAGTGTAAGTGAACAATTCTATGCTCAGGATATTCCGCTGTTTACTCAGGGAAAGGGTATTGGACGTTCTGCTATGTTGAAAGAATTTCGAGAGCATAAGAATTCTGTGCTATTGGGAACGAATTCTTTCTGGGAAGGTGTGGATGTGCCGGGTGAATCTCTCGAATTATTGATCCTGTTCAAGCTGCCTTTCATGGTTCCTTCCGAACCTATCGTAGAAGCTTTCCTGGAAAAACTCGAAGCAGAAGGAAAAGATAGCTTCATGCATTATATGTTGCCTAATGCTCTACTGAAATACAGACAGGGTTTCGGCAGACTCATTCGTCATAAAACAGATCGTGGTGTTGTGCTGGTGTTGGATAACAGGATATTTACGAAACGCTATGGTCAATTTTTCAGAGATACAATTCCCGCAAGGACGATTGTTTCTTTAACTTCCATAGAAATTTATGATCATCTGGGAAAATGGTTTAATAAGATATAGATACTTTTTTAATGAGTAATTTTCAAATACTTACTTCAATTTACAAGACTTTGCTGAAAACATTTGGACATCAGAACTGGTGGCCGGCAGAGACAGCCGATGAGATAATTATTGGTGCTATTCTTACCCAGAACGTATCCTGGAATAATGTTGAAAAAGCAATTATCAACCTGAAACAGTATAACCTCTGTACGCTCGAACAAATTCACCATTCCAATATCGATGAGATCGCTCCTCTCATTCGATCCACTTTATATTTTAACCGGAAAGCAAAGAAACTACAAAATTTTACAGAGTTTCTTTTTACATATTATAATGGTGATGTCTGCAAGATGTTTCAAACTGAAATCCGGACTTTGCGTAAACAATTACTCCAAATAAATGGCATCGGAGAAGAAACTGCAGATTCCATCCTGCTGTATGCGGGAGCGAAACCTGTATTTGTGATCGATGCTTACACAAAACGGATATTTACCAGATTGGGGCTTACACGGCAGAATTGGAATTATGCGGAATACCAGAAATTCTTTATGAAGAATCTTCCCGAAGATATTGAACTTTTCAATGATTATCATGCTCAGATAGTTTATCTTGGGAAACATTTCTGTAAACGGAAGCCGTTGTGTGATGAATGTCCGTTGAATAGTTTTTGTGAAAGGAACAAATTATCTATTTGACATTAAATAAACTTTTTGTAAATTCCGTTCCAGTAAATTCCTGCTCATGTTTAGTTAGAAATTTCGAGGATAATAGATGACAGAATTACATAAGTATTTTGAAGATTTGAAAAAAAATGGAATTGATGGAACTGAACATAATTATCGGGAGATTGAACAGTTTTAAA
>JAIORR010000134.1 GCA_021108055.1 Candidatus Cloacimonadota bacterium | reverse complement strand
GCTTTAATAGTTTGGTAACTTATAACAAGTAATGCCAGAGCGAGTGTTGCCAGACCCGGTAAAACAAATATCCAAAGATTCAAATTTATTTTATACGGGAAATTTCGAAGAAGTAACTCCATCAATAAATATGATATTACCCAGCCGATTGCATTTGCGATAAGAATAGATTTAGTGAAATCTGAAGTAAGTAATTTCACAATTCGCATTACAGATGCTCCGTGAACTTTTCTGATACCGATTTCTTTGGTTCTTTGCTCTGTCATATAAGACGAAAGCCCGAATAATCCGAGACAGGAAATCACTATTGCCAAAACTGCAAAACTGCCTAACAATAATTCAAAACGTTTTGATCTGCGATACATCGCTTCCAGATCATCTTCCAAGAAACCAAATTCAAACGGAAAATCAGGATTGTGTTTTTTGGCAATCTTCTTAATTTCGGAAATTGTGTTTTCCACATCAGTATTATCAATTCTCATCGTTATATATCTGTATCCCCACATTTCCGTAGAACAAAAAATGAAAAGCGGGTTTACCTTGTTATTTAAAGCCATATAGTGAAAATCTTTGATAATACCAATAACATTATAAGAATCCTTTCCGTCACGATATATAGTTGTTCCTATTGGATTTTCCAATCCTGTTACCTCCGCATACCTTTCATTGATAATTATATTGGGGGAATTTACAGGATATTCTTCCGAGAAAAAATTCCCTTGTTTCATTTCCAATTTCATTGTTTGTATATAATCGTAATCTACGTTTAGAGATGTAACCAACGGATTCAAATTTTCATCCATCCCGTCCCATTTCCATCCCGAACCGTTCATATAGCTTCCGGTGGGAAGTTGGGAAGATACGGTAGCATCAAAAATATTTCTGTTTTGAAGGAGTTCATTTTTAAACATCTGATAATTATCTTTCAGGTTTCCTTCTAACTTCATATGAATCAAATATTTCTTATCAAATCCCAAGCTCTTATTCTTCATAAATTGAGTTTGTCTGAAAATTACAATAATGCTGATTATCAGAACAATAGAAACTACAAATTGGAATATCACAAGATTCTTACGCATAGGTGATTTTGTACCGACAAAGAAATTTCCGCTTTTTAAAACAGCTGTCGGTTTAAATGAAGAGAGAACTATTGCAGGATAAATCCCGGAAAGAATCCCTGTTAAAATTGTAATTGCAGGAATTCCCAAAAGTATGAATTTATTTGAAAGATTGAACTCAATATTTCTCTGCAAGATACCGCCAAAAATAGGTAAAAACACTTCTACCAGCCCAATTGCAATAATTAGTGCAAATACAGACATAATTAGTGATTCACTGAAAAATTGCATCATTATCTGTTTTTTGCTGCCGCCTACTACTTTTCTTAGTCCTACTTCTCGTGCTCTTGCCGCAGATCGCGCTGTAGTTAAATTGATAAAGTTGATACAAGCAATAGCCAAGATTAAAGCGGCAATATATGAAAACAGAATAACTGCTCCCAGAGCACCGTACAAGATTAAATGCATCCGTGAAAACGGATACAATGAAACATCTGTATCGGATTGAGGAAGTGAGTCTTTAATTCTGTTTTTTATCTTTTCCTTTACTTGCTTGTAATCAGTTCCTTTGGCTAGTTGAATATAAGTTTTGTAAGATAAATTGAACCAAGTTGTAGTAGCATTCTCATACCATAATTCATTTAAAATATCAACCGGAACAACAATATCAAATTGAAGAGACGAATTCTCGGGAATATTCTTGAAAACACCTCCGACAGTGAGATGAAATCTATTATCAAAAAAGATCGTTTCTCCGACAATATCTATGTCTTTAAAATGCTTTTCTGCAATATCTTCGGAAATCATAATTGTGTGAGGATCGTATTTTGCAGTCTCATAATTACCCTGAACAAAAGGAAACGAGAACATTTCAAATACAGATGGATCAGCAAATTTTATTCGTTCTTTGAAAGATGTATTTTCATAAGTTATCAGATATTCTGAATAGCCGTTATTCAATCTGGCTGAATTTATTATCTCGGGATATTCCGCTTTTAAGGCAGGACCTAATGCCGGAACATTCCCGGTTCCGAAACTATTTCGCTCTCCGAACTTAGTATAATTCGTAGCGAGATAAATATCGTTTAGATTCTCGTTAAATCTGTCATAAGTTATTTCTGTATTGACCCACATAAGAATAATAATGCACACTGCCATTCCTAATGCAAGTCCGAATATATTAATAAATGAGTACACTTTTTTCCGTAATATATTCCTTAGTGCAATTTTAATGTAATTTTTCAGCATAAGTTCCTCCGAATATTTTCTTTATAAATTCTGCAAACAGGATTGTTTGAGTTACTACTCATACTTCAATGCTTCTGCAGGATTGGTTAGCGCTGCTTTAATCGATCTGAAATTAATTGTTATCAAAGCGATGATCAATGCCAATACACCTGCCCCAAGAAATGCAAAGAATGAAAGATCAACAGAGTAAGCGAAATTTTCCAACCACTTTTTCAAAGCCAGATAGGCAAGGGGCCAGGCAATTATATTTGCGAGAATCACCCACAGCGAAAATTCTTTTGAAAGAATAAAAACGATATTTAAGACAGATGCTCCCATCACTTTACGAATACTTATTTCCTTTGTTCGCTGTTCGGCAGTGTATGAAGCCAGACCAAATAATCCTAAACAGGCGATGAAAATACACATAATAGAAAAATAGGTGAACACTCTTCCGATCTTCTGTTCAGCAATATATTGTTCGTTCAAACTTTCATCCAAGAATATATAATCGAAGGGGAAAGTGGGACAGAATTCGTTCCATTTCTCTTCGATATATTTCAGTGTTTTTTCGATATTTTCCTGTCTAATCCTCAAGCTGATATTCCTGAGTGGTCTGTCTGAAAGAAGGATCACTATAGGATCGATCTTATTATGCAGGGAGTTGTAATGGAAGTCTTTTACCACTCCGATCACACGGGTATCTCTGGTGGAAGTGCCGTCCAGGTTGGCACCGAAACCTAATTTCTTGCCGATCGGATCGTCACCCCAGCCAAGAACATTTGCACAGGCTTGGTTAATAATGATAGATTCTTCCAGATCGGTAGTTAATTCAGGATCGTAATTTCGACCTTTAATTATTTTCATATCCATTACATCGATATAATCATTATCTATAAATACGAAGTTAATTCCTTTTTCTGCCATCGAGCCGTCGAGTGTTTCGTATCTTTGAACAAGAATACCAACACCTTTTCCAGGAATGCTGGAAGAAGTACCTGCTTTTAAAATCTGAGAGTGTTTGAGCAATTCATCTTGAAAAGCCTCCAGATTTTTAACGCCGGTTGTATCGCGTACTGTGAGTACAACCACGTTTTCCTTATCGAATCCAAGGTCTTTGTCTCGAAGGAAGTTCAGTTGTTGAATCACAGTAAAAGTTCCCACTATCATGATTATCGAGATCGAGAATTGCAGGAGAACTAATATTTTTCTCAGTGTTCCTTTGCTTTTTCCCATTTTTCCTTTCAGGACTTCCACCGGAATAAATGATGAAAGATAAAAAGCCGGATAGCTTCCTGCAACAAATCCGACGATCAAAGTTATGCCCGCGATTCCCAGAAAGAAATTCAGGTTTTCCGCTATATTAAATGAAAGGTGTCTGTCTACGATCTCATTGAAAGCAGGAAGAAACAATTCTGTAGCAATGAGTGCAAGAAGTAAGGCAAGAAAAGTTAGGATCAATGATTCCATCAGGAATTGACTGCGCAAATAACTTTTCTGAGCACCAACCACTTTGCGGATACCAACTTCTGTAGATCTATTTGCAGATTGAGCTGTAGCCATATTCATATAATTGATGCAGCCGATGAGGAGTAGAAAAAGTGCAACAATGCTGAATATATGAACATAAGCAATATTGCCGGTTGGCAGGTCATATCCCAAATCTGAATGCAGGTGAACATCTGCAAGTGGCTGTACCATAAGTTGAAATTTACTGTTTATTTGTTCACCAACCGGCTTGAGATATTTTTCGTTAAATGCAGGATAGCCATCCAGTACATTCTGAATATTTCCTGTTTTCGTTAGCATGATATAGCTGAAGATACTAATATTCCAGAAAGAACCACTTTCCATGCTGTGATATCTTTCCTTACCAAAGAAATTTTCCAGAGTGATCATGGAACCGACGGCTTCGAAACGAAGGTGTGAATCATAGGGTACATCTTCGATTACGCCAGTGATGGTGAATCCAAATCCATAACCTGTATTCAGCACTTTTCCGATCGGATCTTTATCACCGAAAATTCTTTTGGCAAAGCTTTCCGTGAGGATCATTTCGTTGGGATCATTTAAAGCTTCATCCGGTGAGCCGCTTATGAATTTATGTGTGAAAAAGCTCGTTAAAGTAGAATCTGCATAATAAACATTATCCTCAAATATTTTTTTATCATCAATCTGAAAAATATTGTTATCCATCGGCATAAAACGACAGAATTCTTCCACATCCTGAGGAAATTCTAATTTCAGTGCCGGACCCAGCGGAAAAGCTGTTGCAGCAAAGAAATCATCTGATTCCTGAATGGTGAAGTGAGATTCCAATCTGTAGATCCTTTCGTAGTTTTCGTGATGCTTATCGAATGATAGTTCGTTCTGTACGAACAAGCCGATGAGGATTGTACAGGTGAGTCCAATAGCTAATCCCAGAATATTGATAGTGGAATAAAATTTCTTTCTTAACAGGTTTCTGACAGCAACCTTCAGATAATTTTTAAACATAATATCTCCTTTGTGCTCACGGATTTTACGGATAATGATTTTTCTTCTTGTTCCCAAGTTTTTCGAACAGAACTTGTTACTACGAGGAATAAATCAGTCTAACATGAAGAATTTTCCTTCATCCGTTTTATCTGTATTTATCTGTGAGTTTTTTTCCCAAGGTTCTACAGATGGAATTCCTTCTTGATGTTTTCAGTAACGATATGACCGTCGAATAATTGAATGATCCTGTGGGCATATTCTGCGAAAGAGGGGGAATGCGTTACCATAATAATGGTCGTTTCTTCTTCATTAAGTTGTGTAAGCATATCCATTACTTCTTCACCATTAGCGGAATCCAGGTTACCGGTCGGTTCGTCTGCCAGGATAAGTTTGGGTTTTGTAACAACCGCACGAGCAACTGCTACACGCTGCTGCTGACCACCGGAAAGTTGTTGTGGAAAGTGCTTAGCTCGATGAGCGATCTTCATTCTATCCAGAATTTCATTCACTCTCTTCTTTCTTTCGGCAGAAGACATCTTAATGTAAAGAAGAGGTAGTTCCACATTCTCATAGACGGTAAGTTCATCGATCAGGTTAAAGCTCTGAAAGATAAACCCGATATTGGATTTTCTAAGATTAGTACGCATTCTTTCGGTGTATTTGGAAACTTCCTGAGCGTTGAAATGATATTCACCACCGGTTGGATTATCCAGAAGACCGATTACATTAAGAAGCGTAGATTTTCCGCATCCTGAAGGTCCCATAATGGCTACGAATTCACCTTTGGCTACTTCCACATTTACATTGTTCAGTGCTACGGTTTCAACTTCATCTGTCCTGTAGATTTTGGTTAGGTTGTTTGTTTTAATCATTTTTTCCTCCTTGTCACGGCGTATCCGGCAGTTGCCGGAGAAGTCGGACGTTTTTTTATTTTAAGATCAGTTTTTCTGCTTTTCCAAAGTTATCATAATTAGATACAACAACTTTTTCACCAGGTTCCAGTCCTTCCAGTACTTCGTAATATTTCGGGTTCATTCTTCCCAGTCTGATATCACGTTTAACTGCGAATTTCTCGGAAGGATCGATTACAAATATATATTGACCGCCGGTACTTTGATAAAATCCACCACGCGGAATAAGAATTGCCATTTTAGATTCTCCAAGCTCCAATTTAACTCGGAACGTTTGACCGGTTCTAATTCTCTGTGGAACATCTTCTGAAAAAACAAGATCGACTCCAAAGCGGCCATTTCGAACTTCGGGATAGATCTTCTTAATTCGTAATTTATATGTCTTTCCTGTGAAATCGAATTCTCCGATCAGGTTTGCATTGACCCGTGAAATGTAATGTTCATCAATTTCCAGGTGGATCTTGAATTCATCCAATACATGTATTTGTCCAAGTCTTTGTCCCCTCGATTTTGCTTCTCCGATTTCTGCGTTAACGCTAACAAGCAAACCACTTACTGGTGCTTTAACACTTAAGTTATCCAGTTTCTTTCTTACAAATTCCAGGTTGAGTTGCATTTGTTCAACTGAGTTTTCCAATTGGGCAACTTGAATTTCACGGAAAAGTGAATCTGCTTTCTGGTTTTCTATTACCAGATCTCGTGCTTTAAATAGATATTCATAATATTCTTTTTCTTCTTCAAATTCTTTGTCGGAAATAAATTTCTTACTAAAAAGGTCTTTACTGTTTTCGTATTCTCGTTTCTGGATATTTAATTTATAATCAAGCTCAAGCAGTTGTCTGGTCAGGCTCAGCTTATTTTGTTCCATAGAAAGGCGGGTATTTCGTAAGTTATTTATCTGTTCAGCCAGATTTGCTTCACGATTCATTATCTCAAGATGCAAGTTTGTATTGCTAAGACGTAGTATTACATCTCCTTTTTTTACCATTGTGCCTTCTTCAGTTACGATTTCCTCAATACGTCCACCCTCCATTGCATCCAGGAAAATCGTACTTATGGGTTCAACAGTTCCGGTTACTGTTATGTAATCCTGAAAAAAATCTTTCTTAACTTCTTCTATTGAAATGCGTTCCTTTTGAACATTGAACTTTGTGCTATGGTCTCCTAATATTAGATTATATAAAATTAAAAATGCAAAAATTCCACCAATTGATAGCCAGATTATCTTCTTTGGTGTCCACTTTTTCTTTTCAATCTTTCGATCCATACAAACTCCTTTTTCTTTTCACAATTTACATTATAGCAAATAATGTGCCAAATGGTAATCAACTATAATATAAGGAATTAGCAAATTAGAATTCTATGCTTTGTGTTCGATTATGAACTAAAACGTGTTCGGTAGCGGACAGTTTTTTATTGACGAAGAATAATGATTTTGCATTTTAACACTTGCTATTCCCCTAAGTAGGGGAACATGAGAATTGCAGGAAGAAATTTTGATATTACTAAAAAATGATTTAAAAGAATGAGAATTAATTTTTTATTTTCAAATGCAGTTCCCTTCCACTTCGTTAGGGGGAAGGGTTAGGGATGGGGGTTGAAAATGCACAGAAGATATCCTGAAGCAATATTTTCAGCAGCAAAAGAGTTGCGAAAAAAAAGCACAGAAGCGGAAAGAATACTCTGGAACGAGATAAAAAGTAAAAAACTAAATAATATCAAGTTTCGATTTCAGGTACCTTATGATTGGTTTATTTTAGATTTTTTGTGCCCAGAATACAAGTTGATTATCGAATTGGATGGAAATTACCATATAAATTGTAAAGAAAGAGATTTTGAACGAGATTTATATTTTGAGGAAAAGGGATATACGATACTAAGATTCAAAAATAAAGAAGTATTTGATAATATAGAAAAGGTAAAAAAAAGAATTTTAATAGAAATTGATAAAATCAAAAAAGAGAAGAAGTTAACCCTTGCTATTCCCCTAAGCAGGGGAACATAAGAATAGCAGGAAGAAATTAACCCTTGCTATTCCCCTAAACAGGGGAACATGAGAATTGCAGGGAAGAAGTTAACCCTTGCTATTCCCCTAAGTAGGGGAACATGAGAATTGCAGGAAGAAATTTTGATATTACTAAAAAATGATTTAAAAGAATGAGAATTAATTTTTTATTTTCAAATGCAGTTCCCTTCCACTTCGTTAGGGGGAAGGGTTAGGGATGGGGGTTGAAAAAATTTATCACACACTGGAGAAACCAGAGGAGATTATTTTATGAACAAAAGATCAGGCAAGATATTGGCTATTGACGATAATGAAGACATCCTTTTTAGTTTAAAATTGCTTTTAAAAAATCATGTAGAAATCATCCATACCGAACACAATCCAAAAAAAATTCCTGAACAGATGCAGAAAGAAAATTATGATGTAATTCTGCTGGACATGAATTTTACAAAAGATTGCATCAGCGGGCAGGAGGGTTTCAACTGGCTGGAAAAGATACTGGAGATAGATCCGTCTGCAGTAGTCATTTTTATTACAGCTTATGGTGATGTGGAAAAAGCAGTAAAAGCGATCAAACTGGGAGCTGTAGATTTTGTTTTGAAACCCTGGCAGAATGCAAAACTTCTGGCAACATTATCTTCTGCCTTAAAGTTGCGAGGTTCTCTGAAAGAAGCAGATAACCTGCGCATGAAACAAAAAGAATTGAGTGCTACAATGGACCAGCCTTTTCATGAGTTTATCGGGAATTCTCAGGAAATGCAGAAAGTGATCGGCACAATCATGAAAGTTGCATCTACCGATGCCAGTGTACTTATCCTGGGAGAAAATGGAACGGGAAAAGAACTGGTTGCCCGAGCACTGCACCGAAATTCTCATAGAACTAATGAAGTCTTCCTTAATGTAGATCTGGGAGCAATAAGTGAAACTCTTTTCGAAAGTGAATTATTCGGGCATGTGAAAGGTGCATTCACAGATGCAAAAAGGGATAAACCCGGACGCTTTGAAGTTGCTTCCGGAGGAACAATATTCCTAGATGAAATAGGTAATCTTTCTCTATCCCTGCAATCGAAACTTTTACAGGTGTTAGAGAAAAGGGAAGTGATACGTGTAGGTTCAAATAAGCATATACCTGTCGATGTAAGGTTGATCTGTGCTACGAACATGCCTGTTTACAAAATGGCAAAGAAAAATGAATTCCGTCAGGACCTTCTATACAGGATAAACACAGTTGAAATTCACCTGCCGGCACTTCGAGAGAGAATTGAAGATATCAAACCATTGACAGAACATTTCTTAAAAATGAACCTGATAAAATATAAGAAGAACATAAAAGGAATATCATCTGCTGCATTAAGAAAGATGGAACAATATAATTGGCCGGGTAATGTACGTGAACTACAGCATTCTGTGGAACGTGCCGTTATTTTAAGCGAATCGAACATTCTGCAACCAGCGGACTTCATGCTTTCAAAACCGGGTGATCTAAATATGGAAAAGAGCTTTGGATCTTACAAAATAGAAGAAGTAGAAAAGGATGTGATCCAGCACGTTTTGCGCAGAAACAACGGTAATATAAGTGCGGCAGCCAAAGAGCTGGGGCTTACCAGAGCTTCACTTTACAGAAGGTTAGGAAAATATGATTTATAAAAATTTCAAACTAAACTGTTGTGTACGAATTATCCTGATAACCATAACAATGTTTCTTACTTTTGTATCGGTTTATAACTTAGGCTTCAGTGTCACTCCTATCCTTCTTGGTCTGATAACTATATTACAAATATCATCCATGTTGCGATACATTCAGAAAACGAACCGTTATCTTACAACTTTCCTGGAATCAATCCGCTACTCAGATTTTTCCCGTTCTTTCAAGATCGATGGGCTGGGAACTTCTTATGATAGTCTGAAAGAAGCATTCAATAATGTAATAGAAGATTTCCAAAAGATCCGTTCGGAAAAAGAGGAGCATTATTTTTACTTGCAGAACGTTATTCAGCATATCGGTATCAGTTTGATTGCTTTCCGAAAAGACGGGCATGTGGAAATGATCAATAACAGTGCAAAAAAACTCTTCCAGATAAATAAACTTAACAATATAAAAGAATTAAAAAAATACAGTAAGGAATTAGTAAGAACCTTAAAGGAGCTGAAACCCGGGAAACGAAGCTTGGTGCAGGTTTCCGATGAAGAACATTTGTTGCAGTTGGCAATATATGCAACTGAATTTAAACTACGGAACCGTAGCATTACGCTGGTTTCGGTTCAGAATATACAAAGCGAATTGGAAGAGCAGGAAATGGCTGCCTGGCAGAAACTCATCAGCGTTCTCACACATGAGATAATGAATTCTATTACACCAATTGCGTCTCTTTCTGCCACTGTTGCAAAATTATTGAAGGATATCGATACAACCGATAATATCCCGCAGGAAATAGATGACGAAACAGTAGAAGATATCAGAAAAGCTATGATGACCATCAACAAGCGAAGTACCGGGTTAATTCGTTTTGTGGAGTCTTATCGTAATCTTACAAAAATACCCAAACCAGAATTTGAAATAATACCTGTTAAAAACATTTTTGATAGTGTTGAGCTTCTTATGGAAGAAGAACTGCAAAAAAGTAACATCAGTTGTAAAAGGTCTATTATTCCTGAAACGTTGGAAGTAACTGCCGACCAGCAGCAGATCGAGCAGGTACTTTTAAATTTGATAAAGAATTCTCAACATGCATTGGAAGAACAGGAAGACGGCAAAATAGAATTGAATGCTTTCCTGGATAAAAGAGGAAAAGTTGCCATTCAGGTGATAGATAATGGTCCCGGTATCCTGGAAGATGTGATCGATAAAATATTCATTCCCTTTTTCACAACCAAAGCAAATGGTTCCGGGATTGGATTAAGTCTTTCGCGTCAGATCATGCGATTTCACGGAGGAACTATTACTGCCTGCTCCGAGCCGAATGTTAAAACGGAATTCATTTTAAGATTTTAGTATTTATTCACTTCATAAATAAAATGTAACTTTTGACTTTGTTAACGTTTCATTTGTAGAGATTTGAAGGAATTAAAAATTGGATACTGAAAGAAACAGTATAATAAGGGCTAAAAAGGATTTGCAGGAATTCGATTATCTATATCGGAAATATTATCCAATTATGAATAATTTTGTACCTCCCTCCCCCGAATTTTTCGGGGGTTTTT
>JAIORR010000366.1 GCA_021108055.1 Candidatus Cloacimonadota bacterium | reverse complement strand
TTAAATATTGAAAATTCGTGTTTAAGCTTGCTTAAATAAAGTTGGCAAAATACTCTTTGGCTTGCCACGGGGATAGTCAACTTTAAGAATTTTCTTTATTTAATAGAATGATAATCAAACTTGCTATTGACGGCAAAGCACGTGAAATTAAAAAGTGTTAAATATTAAATAAAAACAAAGGAGAATATTATGTTTTATGTTTTAATGGAAGCGGGATCGCAGACGGCAGAAACAACAGGAGGAACAGCTCAACCAAATATGATTGCACAGTTCTTCCCGTTCATTTTGATGTTCGTAATTCTTTATTTCCTGATAATAAGACCACAGAGAAAGAAACAAAAAGATCATCAACAAATGCTGGAAAATATCAAGGTCAATGATATGGTAGTCACAAATAGCGGCATCATCGGTAAGATCATGAATATAAAAAAAGAGAAGAATATAGTTGTTCTGCGTGTGGATGAAACTACGAACACAAAGATCGAATTCCAGAAAGGGGCAATAGCCGGTAAAATAAATGAAGAAAAGAAATCCTGAATTATTACCGATAAGGATTTACGGCGACAAAACACTGCAGAAAAAAGCAGAACCCGTCATACAGATAACGAGCGAAATAAAAAATTTTATCGACGATCTTGTTTATACTATGTACGAAAAAGAAGGTGTGGGTCTTGCTGCACCACAGGTTGGAATATCGCTGCGTATATTTGTTGTTGATCCATTCTGGTATAATGAAGAAGGTGAAAAGAATCCGATCGTTATGGTAAATCCCGAATTCATTGAATTTGAAGATCAAACCGAATTCGAGGAAGGCTGCCTGAGTCTGCCGGAAATTTATGATAAAGTTGTACGTGCAAGCAAGGTAACAATAAAAGGTTTAAACGAAAAAGGTAAGGAAGTTAAATACAGGGCGGAAGGTCTTTTTTCACGTGCCCTCCAACACGAATATGACCACCTCGACGGGATTCTGTTTATCGATAAAATTTCCAAATTAAAAAGAATATTTCTAAAAAAGAAACTTAATGATCTATCGAAAACAACCGATGCAAACGGTGTGAATTTGAGGAGATGAAACTTAAGAATATTGTTTTTATGGGAACGCCCGAATTTGCTGTTCCCGCCCTTGAATTGCTTTCCAAAACCAGGTTTCGTCCAATTCTCTGCATTACCCAGCCAGATAAACCAAGAGGACGAAAACAGAAACTTCAATCGCCGGAGATAAAAACAAAAGCACTGGAACTGGAAATTCCCATTATTCAACCACAAGATGTGAATTCTGCAGATATAATTTCCGAACTTAAACAGTTAAAACCAGATATCATTATTACGGTTGCCTATGGCGGTTATTTAAAAAAAGAGATCCGAAAACTTCCTGAATATGGATGTATAAATCTTCATCCGTCACTGCTCCCAAAATATCGGGGAGCAGCTCCGGTAAATTATACGCTATTTAGTGGAGATAAATTAACAGGGAATACAATTTTTAAGATCGTGGCAAAAATGGATGCCGGTCCTGTGCTATATCAAAGAAAAGTGAAAATAAAAGATAACGAATGTTATTCTTCGCTGTATCATCGGTTGTCAATTCTGGGCGCAGAAGATATTTTAAATGTATTGGAATCAATTGAAAAAGATAAGACTCAGTTAATAAAACAAGATGAAACACAAGTTACTTTCAGCCACAAACTTACAAAAGATGATCTTTTTGTAAATTGGCATCAACCGGCAGAAAAAATATGGAATAAAGTTCGTGGACTTGCAGAAATTCCCGGAGCGGTTGCTTCTTTCCGAAATGAAAGGATAAAGATAATCGAAGTTGAAATTATGGATGAACCATCAGATTCGATTTCGGGCACAATAGCGGAAGTGGTAAAAAGCAGGGGTATAATTTTAACTACGCTGGATAAAAATATTTTACTCAAAAGAGTTCAACCTGCAGGAAAAAAGATAATGACTTCTTTCGCATTCAGTTTGGGAGCAAGGATAAAAAAAGGAGAAAAATTCGAAAGTGGATTTTGAGATAAACACAAAAGGCAAGAAACTTTTCCTGGTTCTCTCTACAATCACCCTGTTTCTGATGATGATCATCACAACGCTTTTATGGTGGTTTATTTCTCCGCGTTTACACGAAATAAACGAGATACTGGCAAACCTGGCATTAAATGCACTTCGTATTTTTTATCTCATGCTTATATGCGGAACAGTTCTTGTGTATCTTACAAGTTATACAGGGAAAAATTTTTTAATATTACGTTTTTTTATCAGAGTATTTATTCGCATACTTTATCCCGTAACGTTTTTACTTGGAAGGATATTTAGATTCTCTAAAGAACAGATAAGAGAGTCTTTCGTTCACGTTAATAATTCATTTATAAAATCATTAAAGAAGAAATTCAAACCTTCGGAATTATTGATCCTGCTTCCTCATTGCCTGCAAAATACTGAATGTGAGATACGAATAACGATTGATATTAATAAATGCATAAATTGTGGGAAATGCAATATCGGAAGCTTAGCAGAAATCGCAGATAAATATAAAATTCCAATAGCAATTGCAACAGGCGGCACACTTGCCAGGAAGATAATCATAGAAAACAAACCGAAATTTATTATCGCTGTTGCCTGCGATCGTGACCTTGTAGAAGGAATGCACGAAGTTTTTCCTATCCCTGTTTATGGCGTTTTAAACGAAAGACCCTACGGACCCTGCGTAAACACAAAAGTAAATGTTGCAAATATAGAATTGGCGTTAAAAAAAATCCTGGTTTGAAAATGCTCAAAAAGAAAGACAAAAAGATATTCAAAAGAAAAAATATTAAACTTCAAAATCTCAAGATCGGCAATCTTGAACATTTCGATGAAGAAGATATAATCGAAGAAAAACGTGCTGAGAAAAAATTAATTGAAAAAGGAGAAACAAGCAGCAAATCCTTTCTTAATTTGAAAAAAGGAAGGATATTAGAAGTAAAAACCAATCACCGTTGTATTGTGAAAATAGAAAATAAAAAGATATTGTGTTCGTTAAGCGGAAGGCTAAAACAGATAAATTTTGAAACACGCACACTTGTTGCTCCCGGTGATTATGTAAATGTGAACGTTTCGGATGATCCGAGGATAGAGGAAATTCTTCCAAGAAAAAATGCTTTATCAAGATTCTCGATAAGTGATTTCCAAACGGAAATAGTTTTGGCTTCCAATATAGACCAGGTTGTTATTACATCTTCCTTCAAAGAACCGGAACTGAAAACGGGTCTCATCGACCGCTACATCTGTGCCGTTAGAATATTCGGACTGCTTCCTGTGATCTGTATAAACAAAATAGATCTTGCCAAAGATATTCAAACAATAAAAGCAAAACTTGAATTTTACACGAAAAATAATTTTGAAATAATATATACTTCTGCAAAAAATAATGTGGGAATAGAAAAATTAAGAAATATGGTAAAAGGTAAAGATACTGTTTTTTCCGGTCATTCCGGTGCAGGAAAATCTTCGCTCATAAATCTGCTACAGCCCGGGCTGGATCTGAAAGTTGCCGAAATAAGCGATTTTTCACAAAAAGGAATACACACAACATCGAGCGGCAGATTAATTGAATGGAATTTTGGAGGATATTTAATTGACACACCAGGCATAAAAACTTTTGGATTACACAGAAAAGATAAAGAGAAGATTCCCAGAATTTTTCCGGGATTTGGTACTCTTGCGGAAACGTGCAAATTTCAGAATTGTACGCATATTCACGAAAAAAATTGTTCGGTTAAAGCTGCTCTGGAAAATGGATCTTTACCAATAGAGCGTTATGACTCTTATCTGAGAATAATGGGATCTTTGTAACAAAGGAAGTTATTATGAAAAATTTTGGTATTTATTTTAATCCAAATTACACGGATAAAGAAGCTGTTTTTAACCTTCTAAAAAAACTTTATAAAACCAAAAAACTCTCTTTTTATAAATTTTCCGAGCAAAAAGAGTTACTGCCGGATTTCATTAGCTGTATCGATGATTACAGCGAAATTCATCTCGATTGTATTCTTTCTTTTGGAGGAGACGGAACGTTCCTGCAAGCCGTTTCTTTTTCCCTGAAGATGAAAACTCCTCTGCTTGGAATCAATCTTGGGAAATTGGGTTTCCTTTCCGAAAGCAGTATCGCTGAACTGGAAAAATCTATCGATGAACTAAAGAACAATAAATTCAAGGTTCAAAAAAGAATGCTGCTGAAAACCGTTCTAAAAAGAAATGGGAAAACGATTTTTTCGTCGCTTGCTCTCAACGATGCCGTTATCTATAAAGGAGTCACACCGAAATTGATAGACATAAAATTTTATTGCAATCGACGTTTTGTGGTAGATACCAGATGTGACGGCATCATCGTTTCTACTCCCACCGGTTCTACTGCATATTCTCTTTCTGCCGGCGGTCCGATACTTTCACCGGTTATGGATGCGATAGTTGTGGCACCGATAAATCCTCATATTCTAAGTGTTCGTCCAATGGTTTTTTCTTTAAAAGATAAAATCAGTTTCAGAATTCGATCTTTGAACGGCAACAGTATTCTTCAGCTTGACGGGAAAAACAGCTATACTTTGCAGGAAAATGATGAAGTCATTGTAACGGGCGCTTCACAAAAAGTCAGTTTTATTAAACTTACGAATAAAACCTTTTACCAGATATTAAGAAAGAAATTTTATATGGGAAGAAAATGATAAAAAGCCTGAAACTGAACAATTTCATTATTGTTAAAGAACTACAACTTCAATTTGAAAAAGGTTTACAGGTACTCACGGGAGAGACGGGAGCCGGTAAATCTATAATTGCAGGTGCGGTAAACATTATTTTTGGTGCTCAGATACGTTCCGGAATGCTGTTCGATGAATCAAAATCGGCATACCTGGAAGTTGTTTTTGATGTTGATAAAACCAATGTTGAACTTATCGATCTGCTTCACAAATATGATGTCGATATGTCGGAAGATGAATTTTTTTTCGTTAAAGAAATTAATACTGAATTAAAAGGAAAAACTTTTTTAAATGGACGCAGAATATCTAATTCATCAGTCAAAGAATTCAGGGAAATCCTTCTCGATTTTCACAGTCAACGAGACCAGCAGAAACTTTTTAACCAGGATTACCAGCTCGAAATTCTGGATAAATTCGGTAACCTGATACAGCAGAGAGAAAATTTTAAAAACAAATTCAAGAATATCGAAATGAGCATTAAAGAACTTTCCAAACTGGAAAAGCAGGAAAGTGAATTATCCGAAAAAATGAAGCTCTATGAATATCAGGTGCAAGAGATCGAAGGAATGGACATTAAAGTCGGTGAAGATGATGCTCTTCAGTCGGAATTTATCTTATTAACTAATGCGGAAGAGATATTGAATCAGGCAAGTAATATGGAACAGGTTATTTACGAACAGGAAGATTCTGTATATGACACAATTAATTCCTTCATAGGAAAGCTGTCCGAATTTGAGGAGAACGAGCCCCATTTAAAAAAAGCAATATCCTCGCTTCACAATTCACTGGCAGACCTGGATGAATCTATCTCCGAAATAAGACAGGTTCAAAATACTATTGTTATCGACAGCTCACGGCTCGAAGAAGTTCAGGAAAGACTTAATAACGTAAATTCTATTTGCACAAAATATAAAAGAACCATTAAAGAAATTTTGGAATATTCAGAAAGAATCAATAAAGAAATTTCCAATTATTCTTCCGGGAAAGATAGAATACAAAAACTGAGGAAAGAATTGAATAGCGGGCTTTCCAAACTACGATTTCTTGCTGATGAGCTTTCTGAAAAACGAAAGAAAGCAGCACTTAAATTTGAAGAGGAAATAGAAAACAATATAAAAAAAATGGCTATTCCGGATGCAAGAGTGCAGATAAGATTTGACAAAGTAACTGTTAAAAAAGATTTTACAGCCATGTTGGATGGGTTGCTAAACACCGGCAAAGATGAAATAGACATCTATTTCTCTGCTAACAAAGGTGTAAGTTTACAGCCTATCAGGTTTGCCGCTTCCGGCGGTGAGCTTTCCAGGTTCCTTCTAACGATAAAGAAGATACTGTCGGACAGGCTGGATAGCCGTACAATAGTATTCGACGAGATCGATTCCGGTATCGGAGGAAGAACTTCGGAACTACTGGCAGAGTTCATTCATAGTATAGGAAGGTTTCACCAGGTGATCTGCATCAGTCATCTTCCGCAGATAGCATCATTTGCAGATAAGCATTTTTCCATCGTGAAAAAAAGTTGTGAAAACACTTCCGAGATTTTGGTGAATGTTTTAAAAGAAAGTGAAAAAAGAGAAGAAATAGCACGAATGCTTTCCGGTTCTAATACGGAATTAGCATTAAGACATGCTGACGAATTAATAAAAAAAGTGAAAGGAGAATAATTAATGTTCAGATTGAGAAGGGATACGAAGTACATTCTGATAGTTATTGTTATAGCATTATCAGTATTTATGGGTTTGAGGAAATCAAACCTGCAACAGGCGTTTTCAAAGAAAAAGACAACAGTCGATATTTCTTATGCAGAAAATTTATTCGAAGATTCAGCTAACGAAAGAAAGATAAAGTTGGTATATCAAGTAAAAGATTTTGATAATATCAAATCGACACTCTCAAGTATTCTTAAAGATGAAAACGTATATACGGAATTATCGGAAACCAAAGGTTCCTATTTTAACGTTGTTTTTGAATTTCCCAAAACGAAATATGAAGAAATAACAAAGAAATTGCGGGAAGTTGAGGGATTGGATGTCGAGAATATTCAATCTGCTTCTGCAGTGCGATATAGTCCGAATATAGAGGCAAATCTTAAAAACAGCGAACTTTCAAAGAAAAGAATTCAAGATCTTATGAACAGAACAAGTTCCCATGAAAGCATCAAACATTTCGGTAGCCAGATAAGAATAATACAGGCAACGATAGATAGCCTTAGAAATCAGAAAAAAGTTCAAAGCCATAATTCAAACTATAGTACTGTATCTATAACCGCTATCAAGCATCTTGGTGATAACAGTATGTTAAGAAACAGCTTAAATGTGTTCGTGTTAACTACATTCATTTCGTTGATCACAATGATATGTGCATTGATAATATTTTATTATATCTCTATCATGCTGGTAAAAGTTATGGAATTAATGGGGATTAAAACCGTAAGAGGTTCTTCCGGCTATGGCTATAATTATGGGAAAAAATCATACGGCAGACAGGTTAAAAGGATATATAAAGACATCGAAGATAAAAACAAGAAAGATAAATAAAATAGGTCAATAAGTTCCGGAGGTATTTATGGAAGCCTGGATGATCTGGGTAGGAATCGGGATAATATGCATGATAATCGAAATATTCACTCCCGGATTCTTGTTTATGAGTTTTGGTGTAGGCGCTATTCTAACTGGAATAATAGAATCGATATTCACACTACCGATATCGTTCCAGATACTTATTTTTATCGTGATCACGTTCATAGTATTTATCAGCACAAGAAAGTTGAGCAAGAAAATCATATCTGCATCTTCAGAAGAAACTAATATTTACGCATTGAAAGGTAAATCCGCAACAGTTGTAAAAGACATTCCTGAAGATGGCAGGGGATATGTGAAAGTAGGCGGAGAAGAATGGTCTGCTGTTTCCGAGGATGGAAAGAAAATCGGAAAAGATAAAAAAGTGACCATTCAGAACGTGGAAGGAAACAAGTTGATAGTAACTATCAAAAAAGATGAAGAGGAGGAAACAGCATGACAGTTGTAATTATAATTCTGGCAATATTTGTATTATTACTGATCTCGAAAGGTCTGGTAATTGTAAAACAGGCACAGGTAATCATTATAGAAAGACTTGGGAAATATAACAGAACTCTGGACAGCGGACTTCATATAATCTGGCCTGTAGTAGATAAATCGCGCCAGATAAACTGGCGTTATGTAAAAACAGATTTCAAGGGAAATAAATATGTTCAGATAAAATCTGAAACGAGGATCGACCTTCGTGAAACGGTATATGATTTCCCGCGGCAGAATGTGATAACCAGCGATAATGTTTCCATCGAGATAGATGCACTTTTGTATTTCCAGATAACAGATCCCACAAAAGCTGTTTATGAAATATCAAACCTTCCTAATGCTATCGAGAAATTGACCCAGACCACACTCCGTAATGTTATCGGTGAAATGGAACTGGATAAAACCTTAACTTCCCGCGATACGATAAACAGTAAGCTTCGCGATATCCTGGATGACGCAACCGATAAATGGGGCGTGAAAGTAAACCGTGTTGAATTGCAGGACATCAACCCTCCGGAAGTAATTAAAACTGCAATGGAAAAACAGATGCGTGCAGAACGTGACAGGCGTGCAAAAATACTGGAAGCAGAGGGAGAAAAAAGATCTGCCATATTGATTGCGGAAGGTGATAAAGAAGCAAAGATCGCCAGGGCCGAAGGTGAAGCAAAAGCAAAATACCTGGTTGCAGAAGCAGAATCAAAAGCAATTAAAAAGGTTTCCGAGGCTGTGGAAAAAACAGGAACAGATCCCGCACAATATCTACTGGCAGTGAAATATATAAAAGCATTTAACGAAATAGTTCAAAATGGAGATAAAACGGTAGTTGTTCCTTACGAAGCCTCTGCTATGCTGGGTTCCGTAAAGGCACTGGAAAAAATATTTAAAAGTTAATATCCTAAATCATTGAATTAAAAAAAGCAGGGAACGAAAAGTTCCCTGCAAGTTTTGTAAAGGAGTAAATTATGTCTGAAATTTATGCGATCTATGGAAGGGAGATCCTTGATTCACGCGGGAATCCAACGGTGGAAGTAGATGTTCAACTGGAAACGGGAATTATCGGTAGAGCGTGCATACCCAGTGGTGCATCTACCGGCGAACATGAAGCAGTTGAGTTGAGAGATGGTGATGATAGCCGTTACCTCGGAAAGGGAGTTTTGAAAGCAGTTAAAAACGTTAATGAAATAATTGCTCCCGAGCTTATAGGTCTGGATGTATTAGAGCAGGCAGAATTGGATAGGATCATGCTGGAACTGGATGGTACCGCCAACAAACAGAAACTTGGGGCAAATGCTATTTTGGGTGTATCACTTGCTTGTGCAAGAGCGGCGGCAGATGAGCTGGAAATGCCGCTTTATCGCTATATTGGCGGAACAAATGCACGTCTTCTTCCGGTTCCTATGGCAAATATTCTAAATGGCGGACAACATGCAGATAACAACGTTGACCTGCAGGAATATATGATAATGCCGCTGGGTGCTAAAAGTTTCAAACAAGCACTCCAAATGAACACAGAAGTGTTTCATTCATTAAAATCTTTCCTTAAAAAAGAAGGCTATAATACTGCTGTTGGCGATGAAGGCGGATTTGCACCAAATCTGAAATCTAATGAAGAAGCTTTGAAGATAATAATAAAAGCGATAGAAATAGCAAATTACAGACCGGGAGAAGACATCTTTATTGCTCTCGATCCGGCATCCAGCGAATTCTTCAAGAATGGGAAATATCACCTTCAAGCAGAAAAAGCAGAACTTACTTCCGAAGAAATGGTAAATTATTATGCCGATTTTGTAAAAAAATATCCGATAATTTCCATTGAGGATGGTCTGGCAGAAGATGACTGGAAGGGTTGGAAGATCATGATGGAAAAGCTGGGAAAGAAAATACAAATAGTTGGCGACGATCTGTTCGTTACAAATGTGGAAAGACTAAAAAGAGGTATTGAGGAAAAATGTGCCAATTCTATCCTGATAAAACTTAATCAGATAGGCACGCTTTCCGAAACATTAGATACGATAAACATGGCAAAAACAGCAGGTTTCACCAATGTGATCTCACATCGCAGTGGAGAAACCTCAGATTCCTTTATCGCAGACCTGGCTGTTGCAGTTAATTCCGGACAGATAAAAACAGGTTCGATCTGCCGCAGTGAACGGATTTCCAAATATAACCAGCTTCTACGTATCGAAGAAGAATTGGGGGATACGGCTCGATTCATAGGAAAAGAGGTTTTTTATAATTTGAAATAAGGCGTCATAAGAATATTGTCTTCGGGCTTCAGCTTGGAGACATCATTGTTATCCGTTTCCAAGAAGAGAATAAAGAAAAAAAAATGAAGTCCCGGGGGCATCATGAAACAAATATTTCTTTTCCTCCTTCCTGTTATCATTCTTGCAGGATGCTCTACAGAAGGGGATATAAAAATAATAAATCGGACAGACCATCATCTTTACTTTACAATAGAAGGAAGCGATTACATTCTGGAAGGCTCTTCCACCTCCGATCCTTTCCAAGCCATTTCTTTTGATACGGGAAAGAAATTTCTCTTCTTCGGAGATTGTGAAGAAAAAGTGGATTTACACATAGAGGGTGAAACCTTCATGATGCAACTGGCAGATAATTATGGGAATCCCATAGGTGAGTATTACACAGAAACAACTCTTAATGTGAAAGCAGGTGAGACTCTGAAAATATTTTGCGATCCCACGCATGCAGGCGTTAAACTTGTTAATAACTCACAGGTCAGCATCTATGAATTTTCTTATTATAAGAATGATTCGGACACGCTTATTTCGATAATCGATTCACAGGTTATTCACGGTGATTCTATATGGAGCAGGTTAAAAGCAACCACAACCTGCGATTCGATCTCTTATTCTTTTGTAATAGAATATGAAAACGGCATTTTTGACAGCAGTTATGCAAACATAGATGATCTTGTTGTGGATGAGCAGCTCAGGATAGAATTGGAATAGGAACATAACACAAACTTTGAAAAAGTTTACACACAGTTGGATTCTTTCAGATAGACTTTTTAATTGTTCCTCTGTCATTCCCGACTATGATCGGGAATCCTCTACTTTCTCCTTTTA
>JAIORR010000157.1 GCA_021108055.1 Candidatus Cloacimonadota bacterium | reverse complement strand
AGAGCTTCCGCTACTGCATAAGTTGTGCCTGAACCTCCAAATGGATCAACAATAATGCTGTTCGGATTTGAAGATGCTAATACTATTTTTTTTACCAGTTCAACAGGCTTTTGGGTAAGATGTGGTGTTTTTTCCCATGAGCCATTGGAAAGAGTTGGTATCTCGAATACATCTTTGGGCTTAGCACCTTTTGGGTTTGGGGTCCAGAGATACTTTTTATTTCCGTTATTATACTGAGACGATTCAGCTTGAGTTCTTTTTGGATACTTTAATGTATGAGCATTATAAGATATCCTGACTTCGTCTATGTTAAAAATAATTTTTTTAGATTTTCTAAGATGAAGCAAGCTTTCATGAGAGCGTCCCCAATCATTTCCGAGATTTGCTTTATTACGGTAGAACCAAATCAGCCATTTACATCCTTTGAATAAACCATTAGTTGCCCATTTAATATCTGCTAAAATCTCAGAAAACCCACATACATACATTGAACCTATTGGAGAAAGAACACGATAAGCTTCTTCAATCCATTTCATACTCCATTCAATATATTTTTTTTGTGATTCAAAAGTATCCCATTCAGCTTTTTTGATATTATATGGTGGATCAGCAAAAATTAGATCAACAGATTGAGATTTTAGACTATTGAGAAACTTTAAAACATCACAATTATAAAGTTTCCCAAAATTAGTTTCAAAATATGGTTTTAATTCAATCTCTGGAAATTCTTTTTCTATTGGTAAATTCAATTCTAAAATAGTTTGAAAATTATTTATTTGATCGTCAGTGTATACCCTGAAATTATTTATTGGATGCCTTACAGGTTTGAATTTATCATTACTGTCCCATCTCCGCAATGTTTGAGAACTTACACCAATAATTTTTGCTGTTTCTCCTATGGTATAATACTTCTTCATATCACCTTCAAACTATATAAACCTTATACAACATTAATCACAATTAATAAAAAATATTTTGTGTTTTTCCTGTCAATTATTAAAATGTTTTTTATCACTTTGTCACAAAGTCAGGGTAATATTCAGTAAATCTTGTCACAAAGTCAGGGTAAATGTGTGGTTCAATCGGGACCCCAATTAGTCAATGGGGCAGGCGGATGAACCAACAGAAACGATCTCTCTTGCAATGATTTCTCATGTTCCTTCTCTTTTCTCAAGAGAAGGACAGTAGGATGAGTTACTTCAATCCCGCCTTAAAATTAAAACTCGTTCCCGGTTGTTCTGCAGTGGAAGTGTGAAATTTTTTCAATAGCCTGTTAAACATATTCTGCGAAGATTTGACGCATGACAAGTCTATCAGAAAGCGGCGGAAACCTTCTTTAACTAATTTATCCTTAAACTGTAAAAGTGAAACGGGGACTTCGGGTATTACAATTGTAATTCCATCTCGAACCAACTTTTTGTAAGTATACCTATCATCTCTAAAACTTGGTGTTTTTACCTGCCCCGCAGGAAGGTCTGACTGTATCGGGGTGTCTTTGTGGTTAAAAAGAACCGGCATTCTGGAGTGGAATAATTCAGGGTGAAAATACAAAGGAACGATTCCTTTCCTGTCTTTACCGTAACTTAAGTTCTGATGATCGTTTTCAAATGGATAAACATAGAATTTTATAAATTCTTCTTTCAGGAACTGGATAGCTACATCGTTCAGAGCATACACATTTTCACTGGCACAGAGTGTGATCTTGTGGGAATCCGGCAGTATAAGTTTCTGGGAAATATGGCTCAACATGAAGCTGGAAACTCCTGCTCTGAAGAAATGAGAGCAGATTGATCTGTAAAAATCAATATCACTTTCCGATATAAATTTTGGCAACTGGATTATAAGTTTACGACTGTTCTTTTTCAGGAACGGGCTGTGTAGATTCAGTTTTTCCCATTCCTTTTTTGATAAATTCAGTATCAGGAAATCGAATTTATCAAAGTATAATTTTCTTAACCAGTCAAAGGAATTAATCCTGATAAAAAGTTGCTGACGAGAGAGAATCTTGCTGGAACCGATCTTGTTCAGGATGTTTTTCGTTTTATCTTCCGGCATGTGAAGTTTCAGTCTTTTGCCTTCCAGTGTGAATTTACTTTTGAATTTAATATCGGCAAGCCCGATAAGGAAAACTTTATCACCTTCGTTCACTTTGATCTTATCAGTTTGGATTGTTACTACCTCTCCCAAAAGACCGTTCTCCTTTTTCCTTTCTCCTTTTTCCTTTTTGAATTCCTTAATTTTGATTGCCCTGGCGTCAGTTCCGGATTTAGGTAAAATCCTGAGGCGATCCATGATCTTGAGCCGATGAAGTGTCTTGAAAGAAAAAGAATGTTCATCAGATGAGCTTACTTTACCGATATAAATTCCAATATATGGGTCTTCCGTTATTGCGTTTTCAATATTTCCACCGAGAAAATAGGAAGTTTTTTCCCTGCCAAAATCATATTTCAGTATCTCTTTTGCAGTCTCGATTTTGGTTGGATCATCGATTACCATCCTGTAAGCTCTGGCAACATTATAAACGTATTCAGCAGCTTTCATACGACCTTCGATCTTGATTCCTGAAATATTAAGTTTCATGATCTGCGGCAGAAGTTCGATCAACTGGTTATCTTTCAAGCTGAAAAAATAATCGGAATTCTGTGAGGAATTGAATATTCTACGGCAGGGTTGACAGCATAATCCACGGTTGGCACTCATTCCACCCAGATAACTGCTGAAAAGACACATTCCGGAAAAGGAGTAACACAAAGCACCATGAGCAAATATTTCCAGTTCAATTTTTGCTTTTCGGGAAATCTCGGTTAATTCCGGTAAAGTCAATTCACGTGCCAGGATAACTCTTTCAAAGCTTTTTGAATGGAGATAATTTGTACCCGTCGAATTATGGATTCCCATCTGTGTACTGGCATGGATCGGGAGTTTATTGAAAAATTTATTCAGCAGGTAATACACACCCAAATCTTGTATGATAAGAGAAGAAACTGTAGTCTGCGAAAGCATGTACAGCATATCGAGTAAGGTTGGTAGTTCGCTGTTTTTTATCAGAGTATTTAAAGTAAGATATACTTTTAATCCGGATCTTTGTGATTCTTTGAGCAGTGATTGAAGTTGATTGGGAGCAAAGTTCTGAGCACGACCGCGAGCATTAAAACTTCTTAAACCAAGATAAACGGCATCTGCTCCACCTTCCAGCGCTGCATAAAATGCTTCGGTATTGCCAACAGGAAGAAGAAGTTCTGGTTTCATAAGGAATTATTGTAGATGTTGTTTAAGTTTTTTATAAAAATTTTCATGACTTCCTATAGAATATAAAAAAATTAGTGATATTGTGAAAAAATACAATTTATAATGATCTTAACAGTACAACAGCAGTTGCGGATATTCCTTTCCCGCTTATTCCCAGATTTTCCTCAGTTGTTGCTTTTATGGATATGTTGGAAATGTCTGTGTTCAGATCGGATGCTATTTTCTTTCGCATTTGAGGAAGATATTTCTGTAGTTTGGGTTCCTGAGCACAGATAGTTGTGTCGAGATTCCCGATTTTATAACCGGAATTATCCAATATTTTTTTAACTTCTTTTAATAATATTCTGCTGTTTATATCTTTGTATGTTTCGTCAGTATCCGGGAAAAGTTGTCCGATATCTCCTTCTGCCAAGGCTCCGAGAATAGCATCGATAATCGAGTGAATAAGGACATCTGCATCCGAATGTCCTTCCAGACCTTTTTCAAAGAGAATTTCAACTCCGCCTAAAATTAATTTCCTGTTTTCAACTAACCGGTGAACATCGTAACCTATTCCGATTCTCATTTTAACCTCTTTTTAGCTATTAGCCTTTTAGCTGTTATTTGTAAATTATTCCAGTATAATGTTGGTTGTGTGTAGTAATAGTTCACCAAACTGTCAGAAGAAGGTAGAACTATGTTCTACTATTACAATTAGTCCTTAACACATCAACCCATCAATTAATCCACAGTTATCGACTTTGACACATTTTTAGGAACATCGGGATGAACACCATGGTCGGAGATTTTTAATCTATCTAATTTCGACATTTTTTTTATGCTCATTTTCAAAGCAAGAAGCTGCAGGACAATTGTGGCAGAAAAAGCTGTCATCAAAGAGTCACCGGTTTTTGGAAGAGGAATATATCCCCAGCCGTAATAACCTTCATCGTGAGGATTTATTTTGGCATTTTCCAGCAGTTTGTCATTTTCTTCTGCGATGATAAAAGTATCTCCTCCACGGATTTTATGAGTGTTGATCTGGGAGATCGTAAGGTTAACATCTCTTTCTTCGGGACCGGTTACATAAATAAGAGGATAATTCCTGTAAGCTTTATCAAAAAATTCAAAATCCATAATGATCTCATTGAACAGTTCGGTTGCTTTCCTGGAAAGATTGAATGGATGGGTTTTTGAAAAAATATAATTACCGAATGCTTTTGTTAATTTTCTTCTTTCCTCAATTGAAATATTTTTTTCTTGAGCCAGTTCATAAATCTGATCGATACTCGAATTAAAATATTTTATCATTGCTTTTACATTCTTTAAACCATAGACAGTATTTTTTCCTAATATTGTATTTGGACCGTGTTTGAATTCCGAAGCTTCTCCACCTTCTGTATGATTAAGAACAGTTTCTCTGATCTTGAGAGCTCCTTCCTTTGCAACTCCTGTTATTTTGGTTGCCAGGATGTGCATGGACGGTTCCATATATATCTTGCCGGCAACATACTCTATCTGTTCTTTTGTAGTTTCGATGGTTTCTTTTATCAGGTAAGGAATATCTTCGATTGATTTCAGACGTTTTTCCAGGATCTTTTTTAATTGTTTGTTTGTATTTTTTTCAATTTTTAATTTTCTTTCCAAAACACTGATCGCCAGATAATAGAATAAAGTTATTTGGTTTATGAAACTTTTTGTAGCGGGAACGGCTATTTCGGGACCACAGAATATCGGGATGGAGACATCACTTTTTTCCTGACCCAAAGTGGAATTCATGTTATTTACAAGAACGATCTTTTTAATATTCAGTCCCAGGTTTTCCACATCATTGAAAATATCTATAAGGTCTTTGGTCTCGCCACTTTGAGAGACTCCGATAATCACATCATTATCTCTCAGACTTTTTGAATACTGTCCTCTGAAATTGCCGGGAAGAACTGGAATGATCTCGATATTAGCTATTTCATTGAAAAAAAGAGATGCAACCAGAGTGGCATGATAAGAAGTTCCACAGGCGATGATGTATATATTTCTACTTTTTTGATAAGTATTATTAACCAACTCCAGGAATTTATTTACGCTTTCAGAAAATTCTCTTACGTCATCGAGTTCGATAATGGAGTCGAGAGCCTTTGCTATCAGAAGTCTTTTTTTATCAAAGTGAGAATTTAGCAGGTCGATAAAAGTGTTCTTATCTGTGGAAAAGAAATATTTTTTTTCAAAATCTTTAATGACCAATACTCTGTAAATCGATTGGTAATTTTCTTCTACTTTTTTATAAAAATTCTTTGCTTTTTGGGA
Organism: Candidatus Cloacimonadota bacterium; assembly: GCA_021108055.1. Taxonomy (GTDB): domain Bacteria; phylum Cloacimonadota; class Cloacimonadia; order Cloacimonadales; family TCS61; genus JACNIV01. The sequence goes on along the minus strand of JAIORR010000157.1, from coordinate 5,430 downwards.
GTTTTCGAATTTCGACAGGATGGATAACTGTTTTTTAAAATCGTCGGCACTGATAATTCTTTCTGCCAGTTCTTTCATATCAGATAGTATTTTTTCTTTTTTCAGAAGTTCGATCATTCTTCTGCCTGTGTTAGAGCCGCCTTTAAATAATTTAATTAATTTTCCGGAGGATTCTATCTCTGCACAAATTTCCTGTTCCATGAAATATTCAAACGGTGGTAAAAGCTCGGTATCTTCTGCTCGAAGTTTCGAATGGACAGGTGTTTTTTCTATCTTATCTCCGGTATTTATGATCATATCGGGCTGATTTGGTCTTTTTATTTTTAATTCCTTGAATGCAAAAACCTGAAATTCGTTTTTTGAAAACTCGATGAATTCACCTTCTCGCAGGTTAACTATTTTTTTTGTGAATTTAAGAACGGCGGTCAGGTCGGATGAAGCAAGACCGAAAGGGTTGCTGTCGATCTCTCCAATTCCGAAATATAAACTACTTCCAGCTTTAATTGCCCAACTGGTTTCTGTGAGTGGATCTACAATTACCGCTGCATAAGAACCGACCATCTTTTTTGTTGCCTGGTAAATTCCTTTTCTCATACATTGCAGACGGGGTTGTATTTTAATCTGATCTTCGATCCTTATCTTGCTGAGTTCGTTATCGAAATAATGCTCGATAGTATGAACCAGCATTTCACCATCATTATCGGAAACAACATCGTGCCCTTCTGAGATTAGAAATTTTTTCAATTCTCTTGTATTTGTTATATTTCCATTATGTGCACCATAAATGTAATTCTTACATTTCACGATGTGAGGTTGTGCATTTTTTTTTGTAACTGTTCCAAAGGTTGCCCAGCGAACTTGCCCGCAAAAAATGTTTCCGCCCTTATCTTCTATTCCGAGAGTTTTAACTAAAGTGCTGGGAGCACCTACATCTTTCAGGAGAGAAACGTTCATGTCCGTATCCTGAAAAACAGCACCGGTAGAATCATAACCTCTGTATTCCAGAGACCTTAGGAGTACAGACGCATATTTGCCAAGGTTGATCGAAGTTTTTGCCAGACTCATTCCCAACACTCCGCAACCTATTCCGAATATTGGAACAGGAATATTTATCCTGATGTTTCTAAGCAGGTTACAAAACATTAATAATCTCCCAATTGCTTATTTTTGATGATCATTTCTGCAATTTCCAAATCATGTTCATCTGTTATTTTAATATTATAAGGCTCAATTTCCATAATATGAACATCAAATCCAAAATGTTCTACTATTGCAGCATCGTCTGTAAAATATAATTCTTTTGCTTTTGCCTTTTTATGGCAGGATAAGATCAGATCAAATTCAAATGCCTGTGGAGTTAATGCGTTTACCAGATCATTTCTTGGAACGGTTTTGACTATCTTATTATCTTTGATCTTTTTTAAAGTATTCTTAACTTTGCTCACAGGGATCACAGCCTTGTATTTTGCAGCATTATCCAATAATCTGGAAATATCGTTAGAAGAGATAAAAGGACGTACACCATCGTGGATAAGGACATAGCTTGTGTTTGGAGAGCAGTTTTTTAAAGCACGATAAACAGAATCCTGTCTTTCATTTCCGCCGGGAATAATTGTAATTACAGCTTGCGGATATTCATTTTCTATAAGTTTGGAATAAATCTTGAACTCATCTTCCGGTAAAGTTACAATAACTTCATCAAGTTCCAGGTGATCTGCAAACCTGTCGAGTGTCCAGAACAGCAGCGGTCTTTGTTCTATTTCAATAAACTGTTTTTTGAGCTTGTGCTTCATTCTATTTCCACTACCGCCGGCGGTGATGATAGCAATATTTTTCTCACTCATTATTACTCCAATGGAATATTGAAAAAAAATTCAAAGTATGAATGTCAAGTAAAAGAGTTGCAGAAAAATAGAAAGGGGCAGTTAAACTGCCCCGAGAATTAATTGATGATCACAGATACCGTCACTTCTTTTTTATATTAGAAATTACATTTTCTGCAGCTTTAATGATCACATATTTCGTAGGAGCCGAAGTAAGAAGCGGATGTGTACCGATCTGATACGAAATGAGTTCGTAAACAGTTACTTCTTTCTGGATTGCCAATCCAACAATGTTAATAAGTTCTCCTACAGATTTTCCACCATACATTTCACTGCCGATAATTACACCGTTAAGAGGAGATACGATCAATTTTACCATCACTTCTTTTGCATCTTTTATTGAGCCCGGATGTCTATCTACATCTTTAAATTCACCTGCGATATATTCGATGTTTGCATATTTTGCACTTTGTTCTATTGCACCGGCAGAAGCGAATACTGTTCCACCAATTTCTGTGGAAAAAACAGATAGAGTTCCCACAAAATTTCTTAGAAGATTTATTCCAAAAAGATTATATCCAAGTATCCTTGCCTCTGCAGTTGCGGTGGAAGCAAGCATAATACTATCTGTTCTACCGGTAACGAAACCGATTGTTTGCGAACAATCTCCTACAGCATAGATATCTGCTTTTGTTGTTCGCAGATAATTATCACATCTGATAGCTGCATTGCTGTTGATCTCTAAACCTGATTTTTCTGCTAATTCCGTATTTGGTTTGTAGCCAATTGCAGATATCACAATATCTGCTTTCAATTCTTCTCCACTTGTTAGTTTCACACTTTTCACTTTCCCGTTTTCACCGATGATCTCTTCAATTTTGTTATTTGTATAGAGGTTTACGTTAGCATTTCTGATAATTTCATTTGCCTTTTTTGCTATCTCTTCCGAGAAAGCACGATAAAGACAGAATTCTTCCATTTCCACCAATGAAACGTTCTTATCTTCAAATTTGGCAAGCTGTTCCGCTACTTCCACACCAATAAATCCACCTCCGATTATTACAATGTTCTTAGCTTCGGTTGTTTTCTTTTTTAGTGCTTCAATGTAATTATAACTTTTTTTGATGTATTCCACACCTTCCAGATCGTATCCTTTTATGAAAGTAGGAATAATTGCAGTAGAACCTGTTGCAAAGATCAGCTTTTCAAATGAGAATTCATTGTCTTCCTGGGTTTTTAAAACTCTTTTATCAATATCGATCTCAGTAACTTTGTTAATTAAAACTTCTCCTCCGGCAGCAATGAAAGGTTTAGGGCTCATTGCGTTCTGAGAGATATTTTCCAGATCATGGAAAACATAAGGAATTCCACAGGGAACTAAACCTTTTTCTTCCTCTTTGATCATCAGGAATCTTTTTTCGGGGTTTTGTTTTATCCCCGTAACGCCGGTAATAATACCGGATGGACCTCCGCCAATAATTATTACATCATACTTTCTCATATAATCCTCTCTTTTATTTTCTTTTTTGAAATCAAAAATACAAAAGGTATCGAACCCAATGAGGTCAATGCAGAAATTTTATATGTCAAGTCAAGTCCTATTTTATCGGCTGCGAAACCCACCAGCATGATCATCACAGAACCAAGTATAAAGTTTATGGTCATGTAGATACCATTGATAAAAGACATATGTTTAGAATCTATATCATGAACAAGTGCAAGCAGAACAGGACCACTTCCAAACAGGAAAAATCCGGTTATTATCAGTATGGGAATAGTAAAATTACCGTTTGATATTATGAATAGCCACATTAGAATCGGATTCATTATCGAGATAATGAGTAGAGAATTTTTTCTCCCGATCTTATCGGAAATAATACCGGAAAAAATAGTTCCTCCGGCTCCGGCAAATTGCAATATGGAAAGTGATATTCCTGCCATCCACAAAGATGAACCCTGTGAGGTTAGATATGTAGGAAGATAGATCGTTAGTGCAGATTTCATTGCAGCTCTGAAAAAAGTGAATCCGGCTAAAGAAAGAAAAAAAGGAAGCAACCTGATGAAAGTTCGACGTGCTCCGATTTCTTTTTTCCTGTCAAAATCATTTTTTATTACTATTTTTCTAAGCCGGAAATAGAGGAAAGTTGACGCAATCAATCCGAGTGGTATCAGGCGATAAGTTCCTTCCAGTCCCCACAGAGAAATAGCTCCCAGAATTGTAAGAGGACCAAGTGTGCGGGCAAGCTCTCCACCCAGCATATAGAAACTCATTCCTTTGCCGATCTGTTTATGGGATACATGTTTTATCATAACAGGTGCCGGAACATGGAAAAGAGTTGAGCTGATCCCCGCTACAAAGACAAGTATCACCAGCACAATATAATGTGGAGCAACACCGATAAGGCTCATTGTTGTGGCCGTAACCGCAGGAGCAAAAATAATGAAATATCGAACACAAACCTTATCTGCGATCAAACCAACGAACGGATTTGCAAGAGAAGGTAATTTTCTTACTACATCCAATAACCCTGCCAGAAATACAGTGATTCCAAGTTTATCAATAAGAAGAGGAAGAATGGGGGCAAGGAACGCAGAAAAACTATCATGAACAAAATGCGCAAAGGAAATCAAAAGAACATTGCTATGTTGGAAGTTTTCAGATTTTTTCATTTTTCTACCAACCTGTAAAATATCCTGCCAATCCAAAGAGGAAACCTATTATTAAATTAATAAGTTTTACAGAGAAAAATCCTCTTCGAGATTCCGCCAGCATAGGCAGCATGCCGTGCCCATCCTGTACGATAGAGTTGGCAGCAAGGATGCTGAAAGGAATAGCACCTTCTGCAAAAAGAGTCACGAAGATCATATGCGGACCGGATTCGGGGATCAATCCGATCAGACAGGCAATCGCCAAGATCATTAACCTGTTCGTCTCGATCCAATTCTCAAGATCAATGTGTTTCAAAAGTAAATTCATAACAAGAAGTGCAGCAAATGTCCACAGGAATATCTTTGGAATATGTACTTTCACGATGTGATTCCACAGATGTTCTTCCAGAAAATGTTCGGGAACAGTGAGCACAATAAATAGTGAAATGGAAGATGTGAGAAGCAACGTTATCCTGATCCAGTTCCATTCATTCGGACCTATTCCTCCAAAGATTATTCCAACAAAAAGAACAAAAATAATTAATATTAACAAAGTTCTTTGAGCAGAAGAATGTTTCAGTTGTTCGATTATTTTTCCATTTGGATAGCAGACGCATTTTTCTTCATCATGAAGTGAAAATTTATTTAATCTTATCTTTTTATTAATAAATTCTAAAGGTAGAAATCTATCTGTCAAAAATCCTGCGACAATTCCAACTACAAAGATAATGATCGTCAGCAGCAGAGCTTTTCCCGGGAACATTGCCAGCATTACAAATGCTTCATCGCCGCTGGTAGTGATCATTGCAGTAACCAGTGCTCCGAACGAGATTACTCTGTGTGAATAAAGAGCTACTGCTGTGAAGGCGCCCAGACATCCTGGGATAGCACCCAAAAATCCTGCGAGAAGATATTGCGCCCATTTCCCGCTCCGGATTTTATCGTGCCACACGCTTTT
>JAIORR010000211.1 GCA_021108055.1 Candidatus Cloacimonadota bacterium | reverse complement strand
GTTTAAGGATTCGGAAGGTTATATAGATAAGTTAAACGAAGATTTTCACTGAGCATTACAAAAAAAATATGGTTCTCGGCAGAAAAAAGTGAAGAGAGATATTACGCATGTTTGCAAAAGTTTCTTTAATAATATTTTAAGACTTAAAGATAACTTTCCGAATCTTAGCTGAAAGAATTACTTTTTAGAAAAGAAAGCTTCGTAAAGTATACTCTATATTTATTCATTTGACAACGAAAACTACCTTTAACAAAAGTACTTCAGGGAATTAATTATGTTAAATGAAAACATTAGATTTTTAAAGAAAAGCTTCAGATTTAAAAGGTTTATTAACGCAATAAAAGTATATCTTTCCTATTACCTTTCGCTTATGATCAGGAAAAGCATATATTGGGGATTTCCACCCGTTGTAATGATTGAACCAACGAATATCTGTAACTTGAAGTGTCCTCTCTGTCCTTCCGGTAATGGAACCTTAAAACGCCCGAAAGGATATATGGAATTTTCTCTTTTCAAAAAGCTCATCGACGAGATAAAAGATAGATCGTTCATGGTGGTTCTATGGAATCAGGGAGAATCATATCTTAACAAAGACTTTCTAAAGATGGTCAAATATGCTTCCGATAATGGGCTTTTTACTCTGGTTTCCACAAACGCAAATGTAGATTTTCAGCCGGAGAAAACAATAAAAGCAGGACTCGATTCGATGATCGTTTCTCTGGATGGTACAACCCAGGAAACTTACAATAAATATCGTGTGAATGGTAATCTGGAAAAAGTTATCCGGAATGTGAAACAACTAATTTTAACCAAAAAGAAACTTAATGCAAAGAACCCTCTTATCCGGTGGCAGTTCCTGGTGATGAAGCATAATGAACACGAGATCGATGACATAAAGAAAATGGCTAAGGAAATGAAAGTTGATAACCTTGAATTGAAAACAATTCAGATATATTCCAAAGATGATATTTTAAATTATCTTCCCGAAAATCCTAAATACAGAAGGTATAAGGTAACCGGAGATGATTTCGAACTTAAGTTCGGGATAAAAAACCGCTGTCACCGTATTTGGACGAATGCAGTTGTAAATTGGGATGGGGAAGTGGCTATCTGCTGTTTTGATAAAGATGTGGAACATAAGATAGGAAATATAAAAAAGACATCTCTTTCCGAAATATGGAAAGGTGCAGCTATCCGGAAAATACGAAACCAGATCCTTATGGACAGGAATGAGATCGAGATATGCAGGAATTGTGGAGAAAGTGTGAAGCTGCGGATAAAACAGATAGAGGTCAGGAAGTAATATTCTTTTTCTTTCTTAGAATAAAATACAAACCGGATATAGCAGGCAGCAATGTATTAAATAGAAATACACTTAACGAAACAGTTATTGCGATTTCCGGAGTTATCTGGTATTTTGATAGAACCTCCATGGCAAATTGTTCTCTTAATCCCAGACCGGCATAAGTAATCGGTATAATATTGGCAAATAAAACCAGTGGAATAGATATTACAGCAGAAAAAATATGAAATTTGACAAAATTATTTAATATAAGAAAATACTGAAGAATGGTTAAAGCCATATATATTCCCTGCATCATACATATTCTGGGAATGATCTTCAAATATTTTTTGAAATATATATCCAGACTTTGCTTCTTGTTTAAATGCTTGAATAAATATATCAGCAGAGGTAAAGATAATATCAAAACAAATAAACTTATCATCCAGAACAATTTTGTGTGACGGAAATAAAAGATCGCAGCGAAACTTGCATAAACCAGGTTTATCCATATCTGGAAGAATTTCTCGATACCAACAGACATGAATGTCATCATTTTTTTATTGTTAACAAAATACATTTTACCGATTATGCCATGACCTCCGGGAATCAAAAAACGAAGAGAATGACCGATCATAAGTGATCTGAATATTTCGTACTTACTTGGTTTGTATTCAGGATTGATCTTCAGATAATGCCCCCAGTTCAGATATTCAATGAATATTTTTACTATTGCCGAGAGAATTATTAAAATAATAACAATTATATCGATTTGCCTGAATGTATGAAAGAGTTGAGAGATATCTATTTTTCTGAAGATAAAGAAAAGAATAGTAGCTGTTATGATTATTTTGATAAAAAATATATATTTATTTTTCAATAACTTCTGCATATTATTTCTTCAAGATCAAAAAAAATACTTGACCTTAAATCTCCAATTTCTTTCCAATCTATTCCAAACAAAATAATCATCTTTTTTAAGTCAATGAAATAGAATGGTTTTATTAAGGCAGGAAAATATGGCATACAAAATTTATCGTCATGGGAACAGGAAAGAAAAAAGTATTGCTCTCACATTCGATGATGGACCGCATCCTTTATTTACGGTAAGTATTTTAAAAAGCTTGGCAGAGTATAATATCAAAGCCACTTTTTTTATCACCGGAAAAGATGCTGAGGAGCATTCCGAACTGGTTCAGAAGATCATTCACGAAGGACACGAAATAGGGAACCACTCATTTTCGCATAAAAGCATGATATTCAGATCGATAATTTTTATAATAAATGAAATTGAAAAGACAGATAAGATATTAAAGAATCTTGGCGTTAAAGGTGAAATTTATTTCCGCCCGCCTTATGGAAGAATGGACACCATCGCAAGAATGGTTTTAAGAAAAATGCGGAAAAAGATTATTTTGTGGGATAATGGTCCCAAAGATTTCAAATGTTTATCTTCCGAAGAAGTTGTTGATAAAGTATTAAAAAAGTTGAAACCGGGTTCGATAATCGTGCTCCATGATGGTGGAGGAGTAGATAGATCGATTACTGTGAAAGCTGTTGATATGCTGATCCCAGAGATTCTAAAGAAGGGATATAAATTCCAAACAGTCTCGGAATTGATCAGTTAGCTTTCCACTCCCACTTCCCAAAAGTTCCCAGCAGAGAAAAGTAGATCAAAAAATACGGATACAAAATCAGGAACGGAATATCCAATATTCCGAATCTGTATTTATGCTTGACCAGATTGATTATCCAGAAAAATAAGATACAAAACAGATAAATTATCAGGTTTCCCCAATCAAAGAAAAAAATAAGATTTACAGGTAAATATAAATAAAACAAAAATATCAGAATGGAAATGATCTTGAAAAGTGGTGATGACATTCCGAATTTACCATACCTGCGTTTTTGCTGATCATTTAATTCGGTACGGTTAATTTTTGTCCGGATATGTATTTCGGGATTATATGCGATTTTCCATTTTGTTCGTGAGATCAGTTTAAGAAGAAGTTTGTCATCACCGGACTGATAGTGTTTAATCTTTTCGTAACCACCAACTTCATCGAAAGCAGCTTTTTTAACGGCAAGATTCCCACCGGCAGCACTGAAAGGGATATTTAATCCGATCGTGGAAGCATAAATTGCAGATGACATCTGATTTGAGAACGTTCTAAAAAGGTCTGCATTTGTCTCGGAATAGTTTCCGGCAACCATTCCAATATTATTGGAAAAATAATTATTATAACTTTTCAGCCATTCCGGTTGGATCGTACAATCTGCATCGGTAAATAAAAGAATGTCGTGCTTTGCATTTTCTGCTGCAAGTTTTAATGCAGCTTTTTTTCCTTTGTATTCACTATCTTTTTCTTGTAGATGCAGACATTTTGCGTTCTTGATCCTGTTACAAAATTCTTTGATTAAATTTAAAGAATTATCACTCGATGCATCATCGACGATGATGATCTCAAAATGATTTTCCGGATAATCCAATTTTGTTAAAGATGCGAAAAGATCGGGCAGGTTTTCTTGTTCATTCCTGCAGGCGATGAGGATGGAATACGAAAGTTCTTTTGGCTTTTTTAACTTCCAATCTCTTAGAATGCCACATCCTAAAATTAGAAAGAAAAAAGAGAAAATGAGAATTATCGGATCCATATTTTTTAGTAAATTGCCTGATAACTGATCATGATTTCTTCTTCAAAATTTTCATCATCGATTTTGGAAATGTTCATTCCTAATTTCAGTTTATGATGGGAAAGCGGCTGCCAGGTAATAACGGGACAAATGGAAACTTTGTCAGTAATATCTCCTTCCAGCCAATGTGTGCCGTTATCTAACGTTTCATCACGCGTTTCATAATTAATACTGAAATCGTTGCCGACACTTCCCTGTCTGGTGAAAGAACCATGGATATTCAAATTTAGATTAGTACGAATATTGTAATTAAACTCTCCTGAATATTGTATTAAATTACTTCCTTCCGGAAAACCAAGCCCAATATCATCATGGGAAAATTTATCATATAAAATTTTGTGAGTATAGATCCATGGTCTCAGGGCAGTGAATTCAAGTGTTAATTTTGTATCTTTTTCCTCGTTAAAGAAAAAAGAATTACCAATTTGAACAGCGTATTTATTTCCCCACCAGTCACCGAATATTTCGCTCTTTTTCAGTTCATCAAAAACGAAATTAAGATAGAGATAATTTTTATAAATTGGTTTCCATAAAAAACCTGTGAAAATCATTACATTATCCCGGTCTCCAAGGTTATGCTCAGTCGCTCTCCAAAAGGTGTGAGGTAAAATGTAGCTGGGGTCGATACTGCGTCCTCCGTAAATAACTTCTTCACCAAAAAAGAGCATAAATTCTTTGGAAGGCTGCCATTCTATTTTATGAACAACAAGATATTTGTCTTCATAATGTTTATAATAGTACGAATCATCTCCGGATTCGGCACTTGTACTGTCTGGTATTAAGGTTGCATGTAAAAAGGATATTGAAAGATTTTTAAAATCAAATTTATTGCTGAAGTATCCGTAATCATTGCAGTCATCATTTAAGATGATACTTCCACCGATATTATTCCCGATCTCATATTTTCCTCTGCCAACAGAAAGAGACCAGAATCGAGTTCGATAGGATATTTTGCCGGAGATGTTATCCAGATGGATCTGGTCGTTATCGCTGGAATCTTGTGTCCAACTGTCGATCAGTTTTGATTTTTCAGCAAAATCCGTATCTCCTGAAAAATGACCAGCCCACCAATAGCAGTAAAAGTATAACTTTTTTTCAAAATATCCTGAAACTTTAGAACCATAATAAACAAAGTAATAACTTTCTTTTTCTGATTTAACGAAGTCACATCCGGTATGTATGCTGAATCTGAGAAGAGATGTTAATGGTATTGATGAAGGATATCTATCGGAAATTTTAGGGTAACCAAAATTCTTAGCTTCTTTGAAGTGATAATCCTGTGTATGATACAAAAGAAAATATGAATTATCATCCTGCGAAAAGAAATTGCCGATTGAATGTTTAAAATCCTGCCAGGAGAAAAGTGCGAAGTTAAAGGAAGAAGAATCATGTACTACCCAGATATTTTTCATCGAGAATAATTTGGATTCATTTATGTTCTTTTCTAAAAATGATATTGAATTGTTTGAAGTTAATTGCGGTGTATTCCAGCTTATATCTTCATATCGGGCAAAAATCGAAATTGCATATAACAACATAATAAGAACTATAACTCTTTTCATATTTAATCCTTTTCTCTTTTCCTTCCGAAGCTTTCTTTCATTTTTGCTTATATTAAGATTCGGAAGGTTACGAATAAGCTATAACTTTCCGAATCTAAAATGTAAGTATTCCTTTGTTGTAAGCCATGCCTTCGGCAGACAAGCTTCGGAAAGACAGCAAACAATTTCTTTCATAATCTTTCATAAATTTTATTACGCTACTTCATATATTCCAAAAAAAACTTTTTACACTCATATTATGTCAAGATAAAAGGGCAGCACGTTACTATTTTTACAATAAGGATATTCCAGGAATTCTTGTCTATAAAATATAATTTTACGGTAATAAATATTACATTTCAATCTATTATAAAATATAATACTTACATAGAAATATTTTAGAAAATAAAATAAAATAATGAAAACGATATAAACATATTGACTTTATTTTTAAAAAAAAAAAAAAGGAAACAAAATAAATAACAAAAGTCCGGTTTCTCTGTTCCATTCGATTGATCAGATATACCGTGACAGAGGAGAAGAAAATGAGTAAAGAATTCAACGCATTTGCAATGGCTCAAAAGCAATTCGATGATGTTGCCGAGATCTTAAATCTTGATGAAGCAACAAAGGCTCTATTAAGAAATCCGTTAAGGGAATATCATTTCAGTATTCCTGTAAAAATGGATGATGGAACCTCTAAAGTTTTTCGTGGGTTCAGATGTCAGCATAATGACGCCAGAGGACCCGGCAAAGGTGGGATCAGATTCCATCCGCAGGAAACAGTGGACACAGTTCGTGCATTATCGATGTGGATGACCTGGAAATGTGCAGTTGTGGATATTCCACTCGGCGGAAGTAAAGGCGGAGTCATTTGTGATCCTCACAATTTGAGTGAAAGAGAACAGGAACAGATATGTAGAGGCTGGGTGAGACAAATTGCACGTAATGTTGGACCATTGCAGGATGTCCCGGCACCGGATGTGATGACTAATGCACAGCATATGCTTTGGATGCTCGATGAATATGAAGCTATTCACGGAGCAAAATATCCGGGAATGATCACTGGAAAACCTGTTGAAATGGGTGGTTCGCTGGGAAGAACAGAAGCAACCGGTTATGGCGTGATCTTCACAGTGAGAGAAGCTTTGAAGGAAATGAATATCAATCCGGCAGATACAACAGCAGCATTCCAGGGCTTTGGAAATGTGTCGCAATATGCGATAAAACTTTATAATCAGTTAGGTGGAAAAGTTATTTGCGTATCAAGCTGGGATCAGGCTGACAGCACTTCTTATACTTTCAAGAAAGCTGATGGGATCGATGTTGATGAGCTATTATCTATCACGGATAGATTTGGTGGTATCGACAAAGAAAAAGCCAAAGCTATCGGTTATGAAGTATTATCCGGAGATAAATGGATCGAGCAGGAAGTTGATATTCTTATTCCTGCTGCTCTGGAAAACCAGATCACAAAAGATAATGTTAACAAAATAAATTCAAAAGTGAAAATGATCGCAGAAGGAGCAAACGGACCGACTACACCTGAAGCTGACGAAGTTATTAAGGAAAAAGGAATCTTTATGATCCCGGATTTCCTGGCAAATGCAGGTGGAGTAACCTGCAGCTATTTTGAACAGGTTCAGTGCAATATGAATTATTTCTGGGAAAAGGATGAAGTCTTTGGGAAACTGGATGTTAAAATGACTTCAGCGTATCTTGATGTTTCCAAGCTTGCCCGGGAAAAAAATCTTTATATGCGAGATGCAGCTTATGTGATCTCGATCAATAAAGTTGCTCAGGCTTCTAAAGATAGAGGTTGGATATAGCATTCACTAATTACAGCAGGGGGCAAAAGCTCCCTGCATTTTTTTATAGAGTACAATTGCAAAAAAGGGAACTTTTTAAATGAATAAAAAAATAACATTCGATAGAAACCTTATGTATAAGCACAGCAGTTTTAATTTTATTGGCAATGACGAACCGGGTGGCAAAGCTTCCAGCTTGATCTTGATGAAGGACACAATAGATGCTGCTTTCAAAGATAATAAATACGATGATATTATTGTTGATATTCCTAATATGACGGTAATTTTAACAGATATTTTCGATATTTTTATGAAGGAAAATAACCTTTATGAAATTGCATTATCAGATCAATCTGATGATATTATTGCAAATGAATTTCAAAAAGCAAGCTTGCCGGCTTTCATCGATGGAGATCTTTACAGCTTAATTTCAAAGATCTATAAACCTCTTGCTATTCGATCATCAAGCCTTTTTGAAGATAAAATGTTCGAACCGCTTGCCGGAATATTTGAAACAAAGATGATTCCTAATAATCAGTTTGATACTAAAACACGTTTCAATAAATTAGTAGAAGCTATAAAATTTGTTTATGCTTCCACTTTTTTCGGTAATTCCAAAAATTATTTTAAAGCTATAAAAAAAGATATTAAACAAGAAAAAATGGCTGTTGTTATCCAGGAAATTGTTGGTGAAAAATATGGAGAGAGATTTTATCCGACTATTTCCGGTGTTGCCAGATCATATAATTTTTATCCTACAGGAAAATCTAAACCGGAAGGTGGTGTGGTGAGCCTTGCTTTGGGGTTGGGAAAATCGATTGTAGATGGTGGAAAGGTCTGGAGCTATTCCCCCGAATTTCCCACTTCTCCTCCACCATTCAATTCAACTAACGATATGTTGAAAATGACGCAAACAGAATTCTGGGCTGTTAATATGGGAAATATTTCAGAATACGATCCGATCAAAGAAACAGAATACCTCGAGAAATATTCATTGAAAGAAGCCGAAGAAGACAAAATAATCAGGAATCTCTGTTCCACGTATGATATTCAATCTGATAGAATATATTCGGGAATATCGGGTTATGGACCCAGGGTGATAAATTTTGCTCCCATTCTAAAAACAAAGGTCATTCCTTTTAATGAACTGGTTAAGAAGATATTAAAAATATCCGAAGAAAAATTTAAAACTCAGGTTGAAATAGAATTTGCCATGGTTTACGATCCTGAGAATAATAATCCTGCCAGGTTTGGTTTTTTACAGGTCAGACCGATGGTCGTTTCAAATAAACTGGTCGATGTTCATATCGAGGATAATGAACAAGATAAAATATTTATTTATTCCAATCATATTATGGGGAACGGCATCAATGATACGATCAAAGATATTGTATTTATCAAACCGAATGATTTCAGAGCAGAATATACACAAGCAATGGCAATGGAGATCGATGAAATTAATTCTTCTCTGGTAGATAAAGACATCGATTATCTTTTAATTGGCTTTGGCAGATGGGGAACCTCTGATCCGTGGTTGGGAATTCCAGTGGTATGGAATCAAATATCCGGTGCAAAAATTATCGTAGAATCCAGTTTGCCGGATATGAACCCGGATTATAGTCAGGGTTCTCATTTTTTTCATAACATAACCAGCTTTGGCATTTTTTATTTTTCATGCAAAAATACTCAGAAGATAAAAATCAACTGGAACTGGCTTTTGCAGCAGAAGATCATTAATGAAACAAAATATGTTCAACATGTGAGGTTGTCTTCACCTTTGAAAATTATGTTAGATGGTAGAAATGGAATAGGAGTAGCTTTGAAATGAAAGAAAATAAAAAAGACAAATTAGATAAAATTAATGAAGAAATAATCAGTATTCTTCATGAGAGAGAAAAAGAGTTAAGATGTTTATATAGAGTTGAGGAGATACTACAGGATTTTGAAAAAGATAATGAAAGTGTATTCACCGAGCTTTTGGATATTATAATTTCCGGATGGCAATTTGTAGATATATGTGAAGTTAGGATCATTTATCAAAATAAAGAATATATACGAAAAAGCTTTAAAGAAACAAAATGGTCTCTTAGTGCAGATATCAAAATAAATAGAAAGATCTTTGGTAAGATACAGATTTTTTACACAGAAAATATCAGCGTTACAAGTGGTGATATATTTCTACCGGAAGAGGAAAAATTATTACTTACAATTGCCGAAAGGTTAAGCCAATTTATTTTTCATAAAAATATCAAGATCGAAATGGAAAAATGGCAAAAAGCAAAAAAAGAGATCGATCTAAATAAAAAAGAGGAATGGAGAATTATCATCAACCTCTTAAAAAGAACCGACCTCGACCTGTATTTGAAAATATCAAGGAAAATGTTGAACTATCTATCCTGGACAGGATCGAAAAAAGCAAGACAGTTATTAGAAACCTATAGTTGTGAAAGAGGAAAAGAATCTAAAGAATCCCTTTCCGCCTATAATGAAAATATACCAATTCAAAAACAGAAAACCATTTCAATGATATCGGTTTGTGATAAAACTTTTGATATTGCATCAGAATATATTAACAGTGATAAGATATTCTCCATCCTTCAAAAGTGGATCAAAGAAGATAAAATAAGCTTTCTAATAAAAACTCTTGAAAACATTAATACTTCCATTAGTGATATTATCGATGCAATTACAAAATATCTGCACACAGACCAGGAAAAGATCGAATTTACTGACACGGCAAAGAAAAATACTTCCGTAATGATAATTCACAGATTTTTTTCCGATCAATTGCATTTCATCAATGTTGCTAAGAAATTTGTTGATATAGAAGATTTTCATACTATCTTGAAACATTCCATATATCCAAATAATAGTAGAGGAAAGCTGGGTGGGAAGAGTGCCGGTATCTATCTTGCCAGTTGTATTATAAAAAATATGCAGGGTCTTGATGAAGATTTTAAGAAAAGTATAAAAACTCCAAAAACCTGGTATGTGACATCAGATACCTTGATGCATTTTCTGAATTATAACAATCTTGAAGAAGTGATCGAACAAAAATACAAGGATAATGAGCAGATCAGAGAAGAATATCCAAATATAATTCAGCTCTTCAAGAATTCGTATTTTCCACCGGAAATTATTAAAGGTTTATCTGTAGCTCTCGATGATTTTGGTGAAAAACCTATTATTGTGAGAAGCTCGAGCTTGCTGGAAGACAGGTTTGGCTCTGCATTCTCGGGAAAATATAAAAGTCTTTTCCTGGCAAATCAGGGAGACAAAGAAGAACGGCTAAATGCTTTGATGGACGCAATCGCAGAAGTTTATGCTTCTACATTCGGACCGGATCCGATCGAATATCGCAAAGAAAGAGAACTGCTTGATTTTTACGAAGAAATGGCTGTGATGATCCAGGAAGTTGTTGGAGTTAAAGTTGGAAATTATTATTTACCTGCATTTGCGGGAGTTGGCTTCACAAATAATGATTTCAGATGGTCTCATCGCATCAAAAAAGAAGATGGATTATTGAGGATTGTTCCCGGATTGGGAACTCGAGCCGTTGATAGATTGAGTAATGATTTTCCGGTTTTAATAGCTCCCGGTAAACCCAATATCAGGGTAAATGTAACAGTAGATGAGATTTA
>JAIORR010000103.1 GCA_021108055.1 Candidatus Cloacimonadota bacterium | reverse complement strand
TTCTCATAATCATCTTTTTCAATGAATAAATTAGAAAAAGCATAATAATTTTCTTTGATCAATTCCTTTGCTTTTATCTTTCTCGCTTCTGTTAAACTCCGTTCGAGATAATCAAATGCCTTATCATAATTTTCCTGTTCAGTATAAATATTTCCGATATTTTTTAAAGTATTGGCAAACCCCCATTTATTTTGTATTTCTTCATATCCCTTCAATGCTTTAGCGTAATAGTCTAAAGCGTTCTTAGGATTATCTAAACATTTATATACATAACCAATATTATTCAAAGAAGCCGCAATACCGAATTTATCTTCTATTTCCTCTCGTATCTTCAATGATTTTCTTTGATATTTCAGAGCTTTATCGTAATTTTTTAATTCATCATAAAGAATCCCGATATTACTTAGAGTATTGGCAACACTTTTTTTATTCCCGAGTTTTTCTTTTATTTCCAATGATCTGAAATAATATTCCAATGCCTTTTCAAGATCGTTCAAGTTCCAATATATTATTCCAATGTTGTTTAATGATGAAGCAATACCCCGATCATCTTCGATTTCTTCTCTGATTTTGAGTGATTTTATAGAATGTTCCAAAGCGATTTCATAATTACCTAAATCATCATAAGCGATTCCAATGTTGCTTAATGAATTAGCTTTGCGGCTTTTATCTCCAATTGCTTCAAATAATTCCAGAGCCTGTTGATGAAATTCTATTGCTTTATTGTAATTTCCTAAATAATAATTGCTTAACCCGATATTAGTTGAAGCATTTGCCATTTCCGGTTTATTATCTTCTTTTTCTGATAATTCCAGAGCTTGCTTTCCATATTCTATACTTTTCTCATAAGCCCCGTTATTTCTATACAAATGTGACAGATCATTCAGGATTTCGATCTTTTTATTACCAACAGCTTCTTTTAAATGGGTTTCCAGACTATCTATCTTTGTCTGGGAAAATAGATTTATGAATAGTAAAAAAATAAAAAAAGATATAAAATAAAGTTTTTTCATAATTTCCATATAAGCCTATAAAAGAGCAAGTTAGTACAAGAATTATGAATAATTTTAATGAAATTCTATTTTTTCAGTATCTCTTTAATTTCTTTCAATTCTTGTACAATTTTCTCTTTTGCTTCTTCTTTATCCACAGTAAAATCCAATTCTACCTGCTGTTTTTCCTTCGGCATTTCCTTCAGTTTTTTCTTTACACCTTCAATTGTATAGCGTTGAGTATAGAGCATGTATTTAATTTTCTTGAGAATTTCAATATCTTCCGGATTATATTTCCTGTTTCGTCCGAACCTCTTTTTTGGATGAACTTGTGGAAATTCCTTTTCCCAATACCTTAAAACATGCGCCTTAAGATCGAGCAGGTTACAAACTTCTCCGATAGTATAATAGAATTTTTTCATTTTTTATTTTTAAGATTAAATAAAAATTTACCCAAGATAATAACTCCTCCAACAACAAAAACAATTGGAAGCCAGAACAAATATTTTGTAAAGAAAGATTTTTTGGGATATAGCAGAAGTTCTTCATTAAGCGTTGTCTTTTCAAAGAGTCTGCTTTCTTGCAAGTATTCTCCGGTTGGAGAAACAACCAGCGAATATCCCGTATTAGCAGCTCGATAAATCTGTCGGCGGGTTTCAATTGCTCTGAATTTTGTCATTACAGCATGTTGATAAGTTCCGGCAGATTTTTTGAACCAGGCATCATTTGTAATGTTCACAATGAAGTCCACATTATGCTGAGCCATTTTTGTGGTTAACTTTTCAAAGACTATCTCAAAGCAGATCAATGGAGAAAAAGAATATCCATTCACCTCATAATATTCCTGATCTTCTCCGTATTCCCAGTTTGCCTGTCCAAATTGTACTTTCCAGAGGAAGGGAAATATTTTCAGGAAAGGCATCCTTTCACCAAAAGGAACAAGAATATTCTTATGATATGGTTTATGTATTTTCCCTGATCTATCGAAAAGAGTCGCTGCATTGTAAAATTTATATCTATTAGGATGCGATTCACCTGCATATTGATAATGAGGAAATCCTGTAAAAATATCGACATTATTCTTTTTCGCCAGTTCTTTTACAATTTCCTTGTATTCACTATTTTTCAGGAGATATAAAGGCGTTGCAGATTCGGGCCAGATGATCAATGATGGATGTTCTTCCATTGCCTTCAAAGAAAATTTTCGATATAATTGAAAAGTTATATCCAGATAATTCTTCTTCCATTTCATTTTCTGAGGAATGCTTATCTGAACGATCGAGATGCTGGTTCCTGTCTTATGCAATTCAATTGTATTCAGGCGAACGAAACCAAATCCGGTCCAGAAAATCATCAAAGTCGAAAGAATAATTAAATTCCTTTTGAAATTATTTTTCAGTTCAAAGATCAGTATATTAACGACTATGATAAGAAATGAAAGCAGATAGATTCCACCTATTTCAGCAGGTTGAATAACAGGCAAATAATCGGAAAGAGAATATCCTATATTGAACCACGGAAACCTGAACTCACCAAAATTTTGTAGAAATTCAAAAGACATCCAGAAACAGATAAAGGCTATGTATTTCAGTTTAGGAAGCGAATTCCATACCAGATTCAAAAGAATAAAAAGAATGGAAAAATAAAAACCAAATAATAAAAAAAGTGCCAGAAAACCGGGGAATGTTGCCAGACCTATCCAATGCAAAGCTACAAGAGTATATATCGAACTGAAGATAAAAGCAGAGAGTATTATTTCTTTTGCTTTTCTATTCTCATTGAAAAAAGAAAAGAGCGGGATCAAACCCCAGAAGACCAGAAAGCCAAGATGAAGCGGAAGCCTGCTCAAAGCCAGAAGTAAAGAAGCTGATACAGGAAGAAATAGTTTACTTTTCGATGCCCTCGAGATTATCTTTATCATCTTAATATTTTCCGGGTTGCTGCTGATAGATAAATTGTGCGATCCAAACTTCACTTTCAGAAAGCAAGATCACAAAATTACCGTTTATATAAAAATCTTTCCATCTTTTTGTTGATGCTGCGAATTTGTTATTGCTTCTGCAGTGAAGTATATTATAGGATTCCAGTTTAAAAGTATGATAACCATCAAATTGATAATTACCATTATAATCAACTAAAAATTGACCCAATGTATCAAAAACAATTGTTTTATTTTCTGAACTGTCAAAAACAACAACAGAATTCTTTGTCAGTAATAATTTCTGCGGATCGGTCAGTTGAAACTTTCCAAATGTATAGAAATCTTTTTCGTTCAAATATTTTGAAATTATTATTTCCTTCCTGTTATCATCATAAATATAAAAAGTTTCATCGATTGAAATATCAAATAATCTCGGTTCACTAAAATCTACCAGGTCAAACTCGGTTATCCATTTGCCGTCTTTATCAAATTTTTTAATTTTTTTTTGGAAACTGTCGAGAACCAATAATTTCCCATCGGGAGAAATAGTGATGTCGGAAAGTTCATTGAAATTAATATTTTCAAACCCCAGTCCGCCGATCGTATTTACTTTTTTTTCATTCCGGTAGATATGGATATAGTTGGTGTTTTCTTCCAGGATAAATGCTGTTTTTTCTGTAGAAGAATAAACACATTTTGCAGGAATGAAGCCGAGATCGATCTTTTGGATAATATGAAGCTGCACAGGAGAATGATCTGTTTGCAGTTCAACGGTTGAGCAGCCGGATAACAAGAGCAACAAAAGAGTGCTAAAGAACAAAAATCCGAATATCGATGATCTACTCAACAAATTTAATATCCTTTAATTTTCCCTGGATCGTGGTTCTTCCCTGCCAGGAATTAAATTCGAGGGAATATGCAATATCGATATAAGAACCCTTTTTTAAAAATGGAAGATAATCTCCAAGATTGAAACCGATAAGATCGAGAGGACATCCATCCTTCACTACCTTGATCTTCAGGTGGTTCTTTCCTACATTATAAGGGTATCCTACGACCATAACTTTTTCTGTATAAAATGTTGATCGCATATTTCCCAGCCCGAAAGGTGAAAATTTATTCAACCATTCAAGAAAATTATTATTAATTTCATATAATTCCAGTTTTGTATCTATTTTCAAAGGTGGAATAAGGTCTTCCAGAGTTATATGTTCATTCACGTATTTATTTAAACGATTTTCAAATATATCAACATACTCGATCAATACCTGCAATCCGGCAGCATATTTATGACCTCCGAAAGTTTCGAGATAGTCCTCTACAGAAGAAAGAGCTTCAAACAGATCGAATCCGGGAATGCTCCTTCCCGAGCCGCTTCCAACCCCATCTTTAAAAGAGATCATAATGGAAGGTCGGTAATATTTTTCTACAAGTTTGGAAGCAACGATGCCTATTACTCCGGGATGCCAGTCATCAGAAGAAACAATTATAATCGAAGTCTCGTTTATGTTTTTATATTTTTTTTCAATTATTTCGCATGCTTCCTGAAAAGTTTTCTGGTCTATCTGCTGTCGCAGTGAATTTTCTCTTTCTATGATCTGAGCTAATTCAATACTTTTTTCCTCGTCGGTGGAGATCATTAATTCAACAGCTCGCATTGCACTTCCCATTCTTCCAGCAGCATTTATTCGAGGGGCTATCCCAAAGACGATGTCATTGGAATTTAATTCTTTCTCGGAAAGTCCGGCAATATTGACGAGGGCTGTCAATCCGATATTATCCTTTTCTATTAAACGCTGCAATCCAATACTGGCAAATATTCTATTTTCTCCGGTCAGAGGGACAATATCTGCAATTGTTCCAAGAGCAACCAGATCGATGTATTTATCTACCAATTCTTTTGAATCGATTCCTAATTCTCTGTAAACGGACATCAATAACTTATAGGCAACACCTACGCCTGCAAGATATTTATATGGATAATCACTGTCTATTAATTTTGGATTAATAATGGCATAAGCCTGTGGTAGAATTTCTTTTGGATTATGGTGGTCGGTAATTATGATGTCCATACCAAGACTGTTTATCTGTTCAATTTCTTCAATTGCATTTATTCCGCAATCTACACTTATAATTAGTTGTGCTCCTTCATCTTTCAATTGATCAACACCATTCAAAGAAAGCCCATATCCGTCGATCATTCGATGTGGAATATAAAAACCTATATTAGCATCTATTTTTTTCAATCCCAAATACAGCATTGCTGTTGAAGTGGTTCCATCTACATCGTAATCTCCATAGATCACGATCTTTTCTTTATTCTTTATTGCACTAATGATTCTTAATACAGCTTTTTTCATATCTTTAAAAATAAAAGGATCAATTACGTCTTCTATGCTTGGATTAAAGAATTTCTGGATTTCATCGACTTTCATGAATCCTTTTCTGATAAGCATTTCCGCTATTATATCGGGACATTTCATTTGCTCTGTGATTTGTTTTATTAATGCTAATTGATCTTTTGTCAGACTTTCTGCTATTTTCCAATTTTTTTGCATATTTTTTCCTGCTCTAATATCAAAATTAATTGTCAAAGAAGATAATAAGCCGAATTCTGTAAATCGCCTAACAAGCAATTTAATGTCTATTTATCTAAACCGGATATTGCTATACTCTTCAGAGTTCATAATAATGACCGATTTCAGCTGCCCACCCGAGAACAATGTGGCCGGGCTGGCCTGTTCTCCTATTTGGCATTGCACCGGATAAGGCTTTCCGAGCATTCCGGTTCACACCGAAACCTGGTAGTCTCTTACACTACCATTTCACCCTTCCCAGCACCTACTTTGAGAGACCTGCTTTGCAGACACCCAAAGTAGGTGCTGGAGGTTTGTTTCTGTGGAGCTGGCTCCTCGTTACCAAGACTTCCCGTTAGGAAGTATCCTGCCCTGTGGTGTTCGGACTTTCCTCCCAGCACCTACTTTGAAAGACCTACTTTTCAGACTTTCAAAGTAGGTGCCGGGCAGACATTTTATCTTCTTTGACAGAACTTATTTTATTGCTGGTTCTGGCACCAGCATACGTCCGCAGCCTTCACAGCTTACTATCTTTTTACCTTCGTGGATCTCGATAATAAGTTGAGGTCTGATACTGTAACCGCATCCGCTGCAAGCGTTATTTTCATTATAAACAACAGCCTTTCTTCCTTTATTTTTGATGAGAGCTGCGTATCTTTTTACTAAATGTTGAGGTAGATCAGTTGCCAGAGTATTGCGTTTATTTCTTATTTCCGTGATGTTTTTTTCAACTTCTGTTATTTTGTTTTTCAGTTTTTCTTCATTTGCTTTCAATTCGTCATTTGCTATTTTCTCAAGTTTTTTATTTTCTTCAAGTGCTGTTTTCAGGTTAGCTTCAATTTCCATCAAAGCGATCAATTCATCGTCAATACCCGAATTGAGTGTTTCCAAGTGTCTTACCTCACTATTGAGTGCCTTATATTCTCGATTCGTTTTGATAGACAGAAGTTGATTTTTATATTTCTCGATCTTTTCATTATTTGTTTTAATTTCCAGTTCTTTTAGTTTCTGGGATGTCTGATTTTCGCTTAATTGATGTTCAATTTCAGAAAGCTGTTCTTCTGCATCTTTCAGGTTCTGTTTTAAGCTGTTTAATTCTTTGGGAAGTGATTTTGTTAATAATTCCTTTTTTCCAATAATGTCGTCATATTTCTGCATCCGGATCAATATCTTTAATTCTTCGATCATTTTAAATCTCCGATATAATTTTTATCAAAAAAATTTAATAAAAAAAAGCATTTACCGGAAGGTAAATGCTTTTTTTGGAAGTCCTTGAATATATTTTCTATGATTTCATAGAGTAATCGATTCACAATATAAACACCTCTTTTTTTTATTCATCTTCAAAAAATTTATTCCCTATATTTTGTCAACTTCATTTAACTCATCATCAATAGTTTCAAACTCTTCGGTCACTTCTTCACTCAGTTTAATTTTATTAGTCTCAAAAGTGTCATTTTTAATAGAGAATATAACCTTTCTTGTTTCTTTGGTAATTTTTCTTGAGAATTTAAATATTCTAAAACTGGTAACAGGGAATATTTTATCTCGGACAGTAATAGAAACATCCTCTATTTTTTTATTTGAACATTCATCCAGTTCCTTTTCATATCGAGATTCCAACTCTTTTAAACTGGCAGATAATGTATGAATTTTTTCTTCGTTTTCTTTGGAATTGTTTCTTGCAAAAAGCAATTCACTCTGAAGTAATTTGATCTGTTCTT
Source organism: Candidatus Cloacimonadota bacterium (assembly GCA_021108055.1). GTDB lineage: Bacteria > Cloacimonadota > Cloacimonadia > Cloacimonadales > TCS61 > JACNIV01. The sequence continues at coordinate 3,920 of JAIORR010000103.1, read as the reverse complement.
TCAAGTAAGGTGAGGTGGTTATGTCAACTTCGGTTAAGGTTGCAAAAGGACTACCTACGGAAAATAGATTGATATTTGTTCTGCTTTGAATAAGACCGCCGGTAATAGAACTGTTATCCTTTCCAATAATTCCATTGTCTGCACGAACAATGCAGGCTCTAACGCTTTTATTAAATCTCAATGTTCCGCCACTTACGATTTTTGCATCTTCTGCAAATTCAATCTCAATATCTCCGGAAGCATACACGCCGGAATTCAAACATTCACTGATATTGCTCTTTGCTATCAGGTTTCCATTAATCATAATTTTAGAGTTATTTATCACTCCATCGACTACCACATTTCCCGTAAGATTCAAATCTCTTCCCTTGATATCACTACCTATAACAAAATCCGATTTTATATTAATTTTACTCGAAGTATCAATATATGGGTATCCTGATTCGGAAGCCAGTATCTGACTGCCATTTTCAGAATAATAGACATTTTCTCCAACGAATTCATCTATATTATTAATAACTACTTCTTCGCCATCTGATATTTCATTACCAAAGATATCCATACCGGGAAGTCTATCGCTTCCAACCAGCAAATTCGCCAATGGTTGATCTTTTTGTATGCTATAGAATTTCTCCATTTCAAAGACATCTACGGGGTCTTCAGGATTAAAACATTTCTCCGGTTCAAACAAATAGGAAATTCTGGATTGAGCTTTAGATATTGTTCCCATTGCTATCAGAAAAGGCTTATTTAGTTCTTTCTTTATCTCTTTCTTAAGGTTGTGTTCGGTTGCTTTCTCGATGCCATATTTTATTCCTGTAGATATCAATAGCTCCGAAATATCCCTTTCATCGACGAAGTATTTGGGATCTTTGATCGTAAGGTAAGCAGAACAATTATCTTCGGATATTTCTAAAAATATGGTTTTATCATTGTTTGAATAAACTTTTTTTTCATTCATGGTTTCACATTCCTATTAATAAAATCAATAACTTCATCTGACGAAGTACCAGGTGTAAAAATCGCCCTGAATCCCTTTGATTTCAGAAAATCAATATCTTCTTCCGGGATAACTCCGCCGCCAAAAAGGATAATATCGTCTTCGGCTTTTTCTTTAACAAGTTCAGCTACTTTGGGAAATAGGAAATTGTGTGCTCCCGAAAGAAGGCTGAGACCAATGAAATCAACGTCTTCCTGAACAGCAGCATTTACTATCTGCTCCGGTGTTTGACGAATTCCTGTATATATTACTTCCATTCCTGCATCTCTTAATGCACGAGCAATGTATTTTGCACCTCTATCATGTCCATCGAGTCCGGGCTTGGCTATCATAACTCTAATTTTTTTCCGTTTTTCCATCTAACCTCCAAGCAAAAACATATTTATGTAAGTCATTCAAACGTCAACAATTTTTTAATCTGATTGATTTATTGACAATATAAGATGATCGAATACACGTGCGACGTTGTAAAAAAGTTGTTAAAACTTTGATTTCTGAATAGGAGTGTAAAATGTATTCAACCGCAGTTCTGGGTTGCGCATGGGGAGATGAGGCAAAGGCAAAGATCGTTGATGTGCTTGCCGGAGAATCTGATATCGTTGTCAGGTTTCAGGGCGGGAACAATGCGGGACATACTATCAAAGTTGGAAATGAAAAATTCGTTTTTCACCTGATCCCCTCCGGTATTTTATATCCGGATAAAATTTGCATTCTTGGAAGCGGAGTTGTGATCGACCCATTTAAATTGATCGAAGAGATCGATGCACTGAAAAGTAAAAACATTATATTTAAAAATAGATTTTTTATAGACGCGCGTGCACATATCGTTCTGCCTCTGCACAAAGAACTCGACGGAAAATATGAACAAAACAGCAAACAGACCAGAATAGGAACAACCAAAAGAGGAATTGGGCCATGCTATTCCGACGCTTATGCGAGGACAGGTATCAGGTTTGGCGATCTCTTTAAAACAGATTATCTGAAAAACCGGGTCAGTAATATCTTCAGCTATCATAATTATCCCGTTAAGGAAGTTGATCTTGTTGTGAAAAAACTTACTAAAGCAGGAAAACAATTAGAACAATATTTAAAGCAAATCCCATATTTTCTTGATGAATGTACAGACAAACATGTTCTGTTCGAGGGAGCTCAGGGAGCGTTATTAGACATCAATTTCGGAACGTATCCTTTTGTTACGTCTTCTCACACAATTGCCGGTGGAATACCGATCGGTACCGGCTATGCAAAAAAAATAGACAGAGTTGTTGGTGTTTTCAAGAGTTATTACACCAGGGTCGGAGAAGGTCCTTTCCCAACAGAATTGAATAATGAGACAGGTAACAAGATCAGAACTCGGGGAAACGAATTCGGGTCCACAACCGGTCGTCCGCGTCGATGCGGCTGGTTCGATGCAGTTGCAGCAAAATATACTTCAATGATAAACGGGATAGATGAGATCGCACTAACTCTTCTGGATGTTCTTTCCGGATTTGAAACAGTTAATATCTGTAATAAATATATTCTTAAAAACAATGAAGAAACAGATGAATTCCCATACAGCAACTTCGATCTTGAAATCGTGAAGCCAAAATACATTGAACTTCCCGGCTGGGAAGAAGACATTTCTCAAATAAAGAATTTCGATGATCTACCGAAAAATGCAAAGCAATATGTCCATAAAATTGAAGAAATTCTAAAGGTAAAAGTTTCAATAGTTTCTGTTGGTGCAAAACGAGATCAAACTATTATCAGGTAATATATGCAAATTAGAGAAGTTAAGAACAAAAGAGATAAGAAAAAATTTATTTCCTTCCCGGCTACTCTTTATAAAGGATGTAAAAATTGGATCCCGCAATTACGATTTGATGAAATGAATTTACTCGATCCGAAGAAAAATCCTGCCTTCGAATTTTGCGACGTCAAACTCTGGCTGGCTTATGAAAATAATAAGGTCGTGGGAAGGATAGCAGGAATAATCAACAAGCGTTTTATAGAAAAATGGCAGGATAAATACTGCCGTTTTGGATGGATAGACTTTATCGACGACGAAGATGTTTCCAAATTGCTTCTGAATGTTGTGGAGAACTGGGCAAAGGAAAATGGTATGGAAGCAGTTCACGGACCGCTTGGTTTCACAGACCTCGACCCGGAAGGAATGCTGATCGAAGGTTTTGAAGAATTAAGCACAATTGCCACGATCTATAATTATTCCTATTATCCCGAACATCTCAGAAAGCTCGGCTATATAAAAGATGCGGACTGGATAGAATATGAGATAACTATTCCCAATAAAGTACCGGATAAAATCGAGAGGATCGCTGCTGTTGTTAAGAAAAAATACAAGCTGAAAATACTCTCTGCATCCCGGAAAAAAGATCTTATGCCTTATGTAACGAATATGTTCCATGTATTGAATGGTGCATACGAAAAACTTTATGGATTCGTTTCTTTAACGGATAAACAGATAAAAATTTATATTAAACAATACATCAGTTTTTTAGATCCAAAATATATTCGCCTGATACTTGATGAACACGATAAAGTGGCAGCTTTTGGAATAACGGCTCCTTCGTTATCAAAAGCCTTTCAGAAAGTAAAAGGCAGACTTTTCCCATTTGGATTTTTACACATCCTGAATGCTATGAAGAAAAACAAGCTGATAGATCTCTACCTGATCGCCGTTCGCCCCGACTTGCAGGGAAAAGGAGTTAATTCGCTTCTATTCAGTGAACTGATAAAAGTGTATATCGAGAACAAATTCGAAAAAGCCGAAACCAACCCGGAACTTGAAATTAATACTAAAGTCCAGGCTCAATGGAAATTCTTCGGTCAAAGACAACATAAAAGAAGAAGATGTTTTATAAAAAATTTGAATTAATGCAGGATTGAATCTTTATTATAAATTATATTTCTTGATTTT
>JAIORR010000122.1 GCA_021108055.1 Candidatus Cloacimonadota bacterium | reverse complement strand
GGAATGACAGAAGCAATGTCTAAGACAAGCTTAGAAAAAAAGCTCTCTTCGAAGAGGAACTAATTGAAAAAAATACGAATTTCCAATGATGAACAAGGAATTTCCAATTTCCAAATATCGACAACTTGAAGCCGGCATATTTTTTCTTCATCTTTGCTAATTCTTTAAATCGAAGAAAAAATAATAAAAGCTGAAGTGAAGTCTCTTATAGCGGACGTAACGGAGTTCCGTGATACTTTGTCATTGGATATTTTCTTTTTATCTTTTAAACCTTTAAGGTTTTGAAAACCTTGAAGGTTTCGGTCGCTGCTTAATTTCACGATAACTTGTTGGTAAGTTTTGTTGCCTAAGGGGCTAACGGTTAATATGATATATTTTTCAGTTATTTATAATCGTTCAAAATCTTCGTCGAAATCACTTCCCGTGAGTCGGGTCACATCATTTTCGGGAAGATCGAGTTCCTGTGCTATTGCATCAGAATTCCAGCCGTTTTCGGAAAGTTTTAAGATAAGATTATTCCTGAACTCATCAGTTCCAAAACCGCTTATTGGGCGCAGACTGGTGTCGTCGATATCCGGGATAACCTGTTTCTTTTTAAGGAAAAAGGAAATAAGAAATATTACAACAGCAATGAGAAGAATGCCAATACAAATGAGAATGGTGAGTTTAGTATCAAGGTTTTCTTTAAGAAATTTAATAATCTTTTTAATACTTATTTTATTATTTGATTTAGATGATGCTTGAGCAGAATCCTGAATAGTTGTAACGGGTTGTGTGACAATAAGATTCTCTTTCATGTCTTTTGCAATATTGTTATATTTATCAGCCAGTTCTGTATCTCCGGTAGCACTGTAAAAATTGGCAAAACTTTCCAATTCACTTACTGTTTTCGGGTTTTTTGTAATGAAAATATCTAACACTATTTTAAAAAAATCACCTTTGACTTCTTTTACTTCATAATGATAAGTATCTCCCGAAACCAGTTTCTGCGAACTGTTGATCGTAATGATAACTATTACTTTGTTTTCAGTTACTAAATAGTTAAAAGCTGTGAGAACATTATTATTATAAAATTTTCTGTTAATAATATTTGCGTCTTTACTGCAATTGGAAATAGTTATCTGTATTTCTTCTTCGCTACTGAATATTTTGTAATTTGGTTTGAAATCGAAAATGAGAACGGTTCGGCCTATATTACCATAATCTTTTTGATACATATCTATAAATATATTTGCATTAAGAAAGAGAGTGATCGTAAAAAAGACGAATAAAAAGAATTTTTTCTTCATATTTTCCTCTAAAAAATTTATTCTACCCTATTTTTTTATTTTATATTCTTTTGTCAATGTTAGTTTTGCAGGTAAACTTCAGAAAAGAAATATGAAGAATTAAAAGAGATTAATTCTTTAACTTATTTTTTAATTTTTTTCTGGCAGTAAAAAGATTCTTCTGGAATCTTTTATTACCGGAATCGTTTTTGATGGCTTTACTGAAATAACTGTAAGCTTTTTCATAATTTTTGAAGAGCATATAGATAGAACCGATATTATTGAGAATATTTGGATTTCCTGGAAAATATTCTTCTGCTTCCAAAAGTAATTCCAGGGCTTTTTTATCGTTCTTTCTTTTTAATTCGAGAATCGAAAAATTTAATAGATATTTGGATTTAACGTATTTTTCTCTTATTACTACATCTTCTGCAATTGTTTTATATTTCTGATAGGTTTTATTTTCCGGATCAGAATCAGCGAGCGATCTATAAAGTTCAATTGCTTCATTCCATTTTTTCTGCATGATCACACATTCGGCAAGAGTAAGAAGATTCATCTCATTTTCCGGATAGTTTTCAAATATCTTTCTAAGATATTTTTCAGCCTGCAGGTATTTTGTTTGAGCCATCAAAGACAAGGCAAGATTGTATATGTTCTCTGTCGAACTGTTAATTAAAATAGCTTTCTGGAACGCATCAAAAGCTTTTTCTATCTTTCCCTGTGTAAGAAGTTTCTGTCCCTTTATTTGAAGTCGTTTTTCTTTTAGCAGATCAAAATATTTTATCATAAATTAAAATTATTCATTTTATACTTCTTTTGAAACATTATTCTCTTTTTCTTCCAGTTTCTTCTTAGCTGCTTCGGCTTTTGCTTTTGCTTCCGCTTTTTTCTTTGCACGTACTTCTTTCAATGGATCAAAGATAGCACTTGTGGGACATACATCTGCACAAAGACCGCAATTAATGCATTTGTCATAATTGATCACAGCAAGATTATCCTGCATTTCAATTGCATCTTTCGGGCATTTCTTCAAACATAACATACAGCCGATACAGGCGGTTTTGTTACCGCAGAGCTTGCGAGAGACTGCACCCTTATCGTGAGAAGTACAAAGAACATGAACACGTTTTTTAGATGAAACCAGTTCGATCAGGTTTCGGGGACAAGCTACTACACAAGCACTACAACCGGTACATTTCTCTTTATCCACGATCCGCATACCGTTATCATTCAGATGGATTGCATCGAATTTGCAGGCAGCAATGCAGTCATTCTGATACACACAACCGTAATTACAAAGGTTTGGTCCGCCTGAAATTAGAATAGCAGCTTTACACGTAGCGATTCCCTGGTATTTGTATCTAAAGAAAGTGTTGTTCTTACCACCGCTCTGGCAATGAATCACAGCGATTTTTTTATCTGCAGAAGATGCTTCCATTCCCATGATCTCTGCTATATGCTTAATGACCTCATCTCCGCCCGGAGCACATTTATCTATATCTTCGTTTTTCAACACAACAGCTTCCGCATAAGCCGAACAGCCGGGATGCCCGCAGGCTCCGCAATTAACACCCGGAAGTATCTCGTTTATTTCTTCAATTTTCGGGTCCACATGAACGTGGAATTTCTTTGATGCAAAAGCCAATCCCAGTCCGTAGATAAGTCCCAGAACTCCTAATGTTCCAATTGAATATAATATTATAGTCATCTATGTTCTCCCTAAATTTTTAAACCGGCAAACCCGAAAAAAGCTAATGCCATACATCCGGCAACGATCATTGCAATAGGCATTCCTTTCATGCTTTTTGGCAATTCTGCTTTATCCAGCTTTTCCCTGATACCTGCCATTAAAAGAAGAACAAGAGTAAATCCAAGTCCGGCAAAAAAACCGTTAAGAATAGCTTCGATAAAACTGAATTTTTCATTGATATTCAATATTGCCACACCCAGCACAGCACAGTTCGTTGTTATCAAAGGAAGGAATACACCTAATGCTTTATAAAGTGCAGGAGCTGTTTTTTGAATTACCATCTCCACCAGTTGAACCAGAGATGCAATGGTTAGAATGAAAGCTATTGTTTGCAGAAATTCTATTTTGAACGGGACAAGAAGATATGTCTGGATCAACCATGTAAATGTGGAAGCCATGGTCATTACAAAGATAACAGCCATTCCCATTCCCAGTGCGGAATCGAGTTTCTTGGAAACCCCGATGTAAGGGCAAAGACCCAGGAATCGGGCAAGCACAAAGTTCTGTACAAAGATGGCAGCAATTGCCATCGAGAAAATTTTCGCTACAAATTCCATTTATATTCTCCTATTTCTTCTTCATATTCATCAGACCCATCAAAAGCCCCATCACAATAAATGCACCTGGAGCCAAAATAGCAATGAGCATAGGTTTATAGGTTTCCGGAAGTACATCAAATCCAAGAAGCTGTCCTGCACCTAATATTTCTCTGATAATTGCGATAACTATCAGAGCGAGTGTGAAGCCGATACCCATCCCGAGACCATCAACGATTGAACGAATCACATTATTCTTTCCTGCAAAAGCTTCTGCTCTTCCCAGGATTATACAGTTAACAACGATTAACGGAATGAATAAGCCCAGGTTTTTATGAAGTGCCGGAACGTATGCTTCCATCACCATATCGACGATCGTAACGAAAGAAGCGATCACAACGATATAAGATGGAATACGGATCTTGTTTGGTATGAAATTTTTTATAAGTGAGATAAAAATATTAGAGAAAACCAGTACGAAAGTGGCTGCTGCTCCCATACCGATAGCGTTTTCTACAGAAGAAGAAACTGCCAATACCGGACAAAGCCCAAGTGCCATTACGAAAACGGGATTTTCTTTTACAAATCCTTTTGTGAATTCTTTGAATATTGTCATTTAACTTTCTCCTCTTTATCAGAAGTTAATTCTTCCAATTCGGAAGTAATTTCTTCCAGCATTGCCAGACCGGTTTTTATCGAATTTGCTATCGTTCTGGTTGTAATCGTAGCTCCAGTGATACTGATGATCTCTCCGCCGTCTTTATCGACCATCATGGAAGATTTGATTTTGTTCTCAAATTGTTTCTGGAATTCCTGTTTTTGGCAGTTTGCTCCCAGACCGGGTGTTTCTTTCTGCTCGATGATCTTGATCTTGTTCACCGCAAGCTCCGGAGTTACTCCGATCATAGATTTTACATCGCCACTGTAACCATATAGAGAAGCAACAAAAGTATAACCAACGATTTCACCTTTTTCATTTTTTCCTGTGTAAACTACTTCATCATTGAAATACGAAATGCTGTCGAATGTTACAGCAGAAGGAAGAACTTCGAGCCTAGCTTCTTCTTTTGTCTTTCTCTGGTTTTTTTCGATTATGGGTTTTGTGATGCTGTTGATATATGCCAGTACTCCGCTGGCAATAATAGTTATAATAAGTAAGACAAATCCTAATTTAAGATAATATTTCATGCTCTTACCTCCCCAAATATTTTGGGTAATGTATATCTATCAATAAGCGGAACAGTAATGTTCATCAGGAGTATGGAGTAAGAAACACCTTCCGGATATCCTCCAACAAGGCGGATGACCACGGTAAGAATTCCACAACCCATACCAAAAATGATTCTTCCCCTTTTTGTTACCGGAGAAGTGACCATATCCGTTGCCATGAAAAAAGCTCCCAGGATCAATCCACCGGAAAAAATATGAAATACAGGCAGTAATATCGATGCTGAGAATAGACCGTTTATTCCTCCAAATATATAAGTAAGAATAAAAACAGTTCCGATATAACTGATGGGAATACGCCATTCTATGATGTGCTTGTATGCCAGATAAGCTGCTCCTATCAGAAGTGCTGCTGCGGAGACTTCCCCGATGACTCCACCAACATTTCCCCAGAAAAGATTCTGGATCGTGTCGGAATTGGAAAGGCTGTTCATAACGGTTTCTGCCATGTCACTGCCGATCTGGGTTGTATCTCGCAGAGCTTTTGCTACACCGAGCGGAGTGGCAGAAGTAATAACTTCCGGTACATTTGAAGGAAGATTCTTCAAACCATTTATAGAGCTTTCAAAAATATTACTGAGTGGAGATGTTGCTTTCCAGCCGGAAGTCATTAATGTGGGCCAGGAAGCTACCAGGAATGCTCTTCCCAGTAAAGCAGGATTAAAAATATTATATCCAAGTCCGCCAAATATCTGTTTTCCTATTGCGATAGCAAAAACAGAACCGATAACGGGCAGCCACCATGGGGAAGACGTATTGATGTTGAAAGCTATCAGGATGCCGGTGACAACAGCACTTCCATCTGTTATTGTGATCGGTACTTTTCTTAATTTCTGTATAGCTGCTTCTGTGATAACTGCGGCAGCAACTGCATAGATCGTAAGGTATAGCGACTGCATTCCAAAAAAGAAAATACCAGCAAGAAGTGCAGGCATAAGTGCAAGTGCAACCTGCCACATAACAGAAGGGACAGATATCCGCTGTTTTAGATGCGGAGATGCCGAGACGGCATAAATATCGATCATATATCCTCCAAAATTTTATAGATTATTTTTTTACATTTTTTTCGTTTATCTTTATTTTTCCTATATCTATCCACTGAATAAGTTTGATATGAGAAGGACAGACATAAGCACAACTTCCACATTTCATGCAATCCATTACGCCGTATTTCTCTGCCAGATCATAGTCGTCATATCGAACGCTGTTTGCAATTAAGCTGGGAACCAGGTTCATCGGGCAGATATCGACGCATCTTGCACAACGCAGACAGGTGCTTTCATCATCTTTATGAGCTTCTTTTCTGTTGAATAGCAGGAGACCGGAACTTCCTTTGGTCATCGGAGTATCCAGGAACGGAATAGCAAATCCCATCATCGGTCCGCCGGAGATCACTTTTCCTATTTCTTCTGTAGTTCCTCCACAGAAATCTAAAAGATCCGAAGATAAAGTTCCGATGCGGGCTTTGATGTTTTTAGGTTCTTTAACGATCTTGCCGCTTACAGTAATTATCCTGTCTATAAGAGGTCTTTTATATCGTACGGCTTCATAAACAGCGATTGCCGTACCCACGTTTTGTACGACCACACCAACTTCCATTGGCAGTCCGCCTTTATTCGGGACTTTTCTTTTTGTTGCTGCATAGATGAGCTGTTTTTCTGCACCCTGCGGATATTTGAGTTTCAAACCGACAACTTTAATATTTTTATCTTTTTTCACCAGCTTCCGGAATATTTTTATTGCATCGGGCTTATTAGCTTCAATTCCGATAATGCCTGTTTTTGCATCTACGATCTTCATAAAAATTTTCAAACCGCTGATAATATCATCAGCTCTTTCAAGCATGATCCTGTAATCTGCAGTGAGATATGGTTCGCATTCAACTCCGTTCAAGATGATTGTATCAATAGGTTTATCTGCTGGGGGAGAGAGTTTAACATGAGTTGGAAATCCAGCTCCACCCATTCCACAGATACCGGCATCTGCGATCCGTTTCTTCATTTCATCAGCAGAAAGGTCAAAATAATTTTCATCGTTTTCCAATTCTATCCATTTATCTTGTTCATCACCGGTTATTTCGATCCCTGTTGCCAATATACCAGTAGGATGGTTAAATTCATCTATCTTTGTAATTTTACCAGAAATAGAAGCATGCATCGGGATAGAAACAAAACCACCGGGTTCTGCTATACACTGACCTGTAAGGACTTCATCCCCAACTTTTACAATGGGTTTGGAAGGAGCACCAATATGTTGGGAAATGGGGATCACTACTTTTTTGGGTAAAGGTATTTTTTCAATAGCTTTATTTTTGGAAAAATGCTTGAAATCATGAGGGTGAATCCCTCCAGGAAAAGATTTAATGCCCATATTTTCTTCCTTTTGTTCCAAATTTTAAATAAATATCATTTTCTTTAGAAACCACATTTAAAAAGCTTATTTATAAATCAAGAATTTTTTTATTGATATATTAACTCAAATTTATCAAAAGATATAAATAGACAAAATGAAAGTGCTTAAAGAAGTTGCTTTATAAAAAAATAGATTATTGGTTGAAATATATGAGATTGAATCAGGTTGAGAAGCGAACTTTCTTCCTGTTGATGCTGGCATCACTTTTTAACGGGTTTGTATTCAGTTCATTTCAGATACAGGATATTATAGCAAAAAAAGCACTCCATGCTTTAGATTGGCAGATAACATTACTGGTGATGTTATGGCCTATTTCCAATCTTTTTTCTATCTGGTGGGGAAAGATATTAGAACATTCCGGAAAGTTATCCGGCTTTTTTGTGCTAACAGGTTTTGCAGGGAGGCTTTGCCTTCTTTTTATGTTATGGATCAACAGTTTCTACCATTATTTAATTATTCTTATAATTGTTTTTTCCTTCAATTCTTTTTTGAGTCCTGCCCAGAATTCTATCTACCAGATAAATATCAAACAGGAAAACAGGGGAATAATCTTTGGTTACACATCGAGTCTGATAACCCTGGTAATGATCCTTGCCAGTTATATTGCCGGAAGGATACTCGATATCAACGAGAGCTGGTTCCGGTATATTTTTGCATTTGTTGGAATTATGGGATGTATCAGCGCACTGATAATGGCGTTGATAAAAGTCCGGAAGGATAGTTCCCGGGAAAAAGCTTTCACTAATTTGAAACAGCTTTTTATTAAACCGATTGCACGCATGTTGGAGGTTTTGAAACAGAATAGAGATTATGCTGTTTTCCAGAGAAATTTTTTCATTTATGGAATGGCATTTATGATGATCCTTCCTGCCATTCCCAAATATCTTATTGATTACCTTAATATGGATTATTCGCAGACATTTCTGGCAAAAGCAATAATATCCCAGGTAGGAATATTGATACTGGCTCCGATAGCAGGAAAAGTTTTCGATAATAAAAATCCTGCTTTTTTTACGTCTTTAACCTTTGGCTGTGTGAGTTTATATCCGTTGATTCTATTGATCTCAAGTTTTTTTATCGGGCATCCTTTTGCAAATTATTTTGTGTATCTTGCTTTTCTTGTATTCGGGATCGGTATGTCCGGTATGATCATTGCCTGGAACATCAGTTCCATCTATTTCGCAGGCGACCAGGATGTTTCGATGTATCAGAGCGTGCATGTAACACTAACCGGTATTCGCGGTATATTTGCACCCTTTTTGGGATTGATCGTGATGAAGCTTTTCGGGATACGGACACTTTTTGTTATAACCATTTTGTTGTTGCTTCTCGCTTCGGCTCTCAGCTACAAACTTTATCTTGCAATGGATAAGAAAAAATTTAAATTGAATTTGCATGGAAGAAAATTCATGATATATTTAAGAAAAATATTTCCATTCAGTTAGGAGGAATATTGAAAAAGGTTTTTTTTGTACTTATTGTTATTGTTTTCCTGATTGAACTAAAAGCATCCGTAACTGTTGAATACAAAACAAGATTAGCTTCCGAGATCATCAAAACGGAGTTTGTGGAAGGTATCGAATATTTTAATGTTTATGAATTGAATAAAGCGTTCAAAGCACAGATTGTGGAAGGTGTGCTCGATCAACGCCTGAATATTAATATCTATGATGAACAACTGATATTTTTATTGGAATCTTCATATTTATCTTTTCATTCCGAATTATATAATTACACATTTCCAATAATTCAAAAGGATGAAAAATACCTGATTCCCGTTAAGTTCCTGGAAGAGATATTACCGCTCATTATTCCCGATAAGATCAGTTATACAAATAATAAAATAGTAGCCACAACTCCCATCGATAATAGTATCCGTACAATCGTCCTTGATCCCGGACACGGTGGAAAAGATCCCGGTGCTGTCAGCTTCTCAAAAGATAATTTTGAAAAAGATATTGTTCTCATCATTACCAGAAAACTTGAGAAGATGCTTTCAGATAGTCTTGGCGTAAAGATTTTATTAACGCGTGACAAAGATGAATTTGTATCTCTTCAGCAGAGGACGCAATTTGCGAACGGTAATAACGCAAATCTCTTTATCTCCATTCATTGTAATGCACATTATAATAAGAAAATAGATGGCATCGAAGTGTATTATCTTTCCACTGCAAAAACAGATGATGCAAGAGCTGTGGAAGCCCTCGAGAATAAAGTTGTATATGAATTTGAAGGGGGCGAAGAAGCTGTTAAAAAATATGACGACCTGGCTTTTATACTTGCAGATATGGCACAAAGTGAACATCTCGAAGAAAGTTATGATCTGGGCATGAAATTACAAAATGCACTTGTCAATTCCACAAATAGTTATAATAGAGGAGTGAAGCAGGCTAATTTTTATGTGCTTCGAGGTGCGTTCATGCCGGCAGTTCTGGTAGAGCTTGGTTTCTTATCTAATAAAGAAGAAGAAAAAAAACTGATCAATTCCAAATATCAGGATAAATTAGTAAGATCGATGTTCGAGGGGATCAGGGATTTCAAATTCAAATATGATAAAATGCAATAATAAAATCGAGAAAAGGTTTGACACGAAATAACGCTAACTTTTTTTGTCACAAAAATTTATAAAAAGAAGGGAGGATTAAATGCCTACTCATAAATCTTGCGTAAAGAGACTGAGACAGGAAAAAAGAAGAAATGCACAAAATCACTATGTGAAAATGACAATAAAATCTTTATCGAAGAAGATGCATAGTGATATTTCGATGGAAGAAAAAGAAGCATTATTGACAGAAGTTTATTCAAAACTCGATAAAGCCGCAAAGAAACACGTCATTCACAAAAGAACTGCTTCCCGCAGAAAAGCACGTCTTGCTGCATATTTCAATAAGATAAAGAACGAAGATGTTAAAGAAAATAAAACTGTAAAAAAGGCAGTGAAAAAAACGGTGAAAAAAACTGAGCCGAAAAAAGTGGAAAAAATAGAAAAAGAAGAAAAATAGATCGATCATATTTTGTTGAAGGCAGACATTCTCGTCTGCCTTTTTCATTAAAAAAATAAGCAAAGCTAAATATGAACATTAATTTGAATTTTGAAATATATATTTATATTCTTGCAATTATCATAATTGCTATTTTGTTAACAGGCTATTTCTTATATAAAAAGAAACAAAGAAAAAAGATAAAAAGTAAAACTTCTTCCAATCTGAGAGAAAAACTTTCCAAAACAAAAAACGGTTTTATCGGGAAATTAGCGGAAATAATAAATCTGCGTGGGAAAGTAGATGAAGACTTGATGGATGAACTGGAAGAATTGCTTATTCAAGCTGATGTGGGTATAAAAACAAGTTTGGATATTATAGAAAAACTTCGTGAAGAAATAAGAATAGAACAAATATCAAAAACGAATGAAATAATAAAACTGCTTGAAGAAATAATAAGAAATATGCTTCTTTCTGACTATTCGGAGCAAAGTGATCACCTGAAATTTTCCGATAAAAAACCTTTTGTCATTCTATTTACCGGTGTGAATGGAGTGGGAAAAACTACGACGATCGGTAAGCTGGCAAAAAGATACATCGATAGCGGTAGAACGGTTCTGATGGTTGCTGCCGATACATTCCGCGCTGCTGCCAGCGAACAACTCACCATCTGGGCAGAGCGTGCCGGAGCAGAAATTATGAAGCAGCAGCCAGGTGCAGATCCTTCCTCGGTTGTTTATGACGGCATGATGAAAGCAGTGAATAAAAAGATCGATGTCGTTATGATCGATACTGCCGGACGCCAGCATACAAAGATCAACCTGATGAATGAGCTGTCCAAGCTTAAACGGACAATCAAGAAAATAGTTCCCGATGCTCCCCACGAGACGTTGCTGGTAGTAGATGCTACTACCGGGCAGAATGCAATTGCCCAGGCGGAGATATTTAATAAGGCAACCAGCCTCAGCGGACTGGTTCTTACCAAGTTGGATGGCACTGCCAAAGGCGGCATCGTTATCGGTATTAAACACCAACTTAATATTCCGGTTAAACTTATCGGGGTGGGCGAAACCAACGAAGACCTGCGGGATTTTGATATTCAAGAATTTGTAAACGCAATATTTGAATAATTAACTGTCATTC